>JAQVFD010000112.1 GCA_028697435.1 Clostridiaceae bacterium | reverse complement strand
AGACCGGTTATTTCCATACCGGGGATAAAAACACCCTTTAACGGTATAGACCTGGTCATATTCAGAGAGAATACCGAGGATCTATATCAAGGTATTGAGAGTATGGTTGAACCGGGAAAGGTGGAAACCGTCAAGACTATTACGGAATATGCATCCCGGCGCATAGCGATAAGTGCTTTTGAATATGCCGTGAGGCATGGCAGGAAGAAAGTGACAGTAGTTCATAAGGCAAACATACTGAAGATGTCGGACGGGCTTTTCCTGAATACAGCCAAGGTAGTTTCAAAATGCTATCCAATGATAGAATTTGAGGACATCATAGTTGACAATATGTGCATGCAGTTGGTGACAAAGCCGGGGAACTTTGATGTCATACTGACAATGAACTTGTATGGAGATATTTTATCGGATCTATGCGCAGGCTTGGTAGGCGGATTGGGATTCGTGCCGGGTGCCAATATCGGCAGCGATATGGCAATATTTGAGGCAGTTCACGGAAGTGCTCCGGATATTGCAGGCAGGGGTATAGCGAATCCAACGGCTTTGATTTTGTCAGGGGCGATGATGCTGGATTATCTCGGTGAAAAGCAGAGTGCAGAAAGAATCAGGGCAGCTGTGTTGAAGACGATAGCAGACCAAAGTGTATTGACGGCAGATATAGGGGGGAGTGCTTCAACAGGAGAATATGCTGAAGCAATAATCAGTAATATTTGATTTGATAATCTAAGCAGGAGGTGTAATAATGAGCGATATTTTGAAAAATAAACAATTGTTCAATGGTTTGACTGAAAAAATCAAATTAAATGATAATATCGGTGCTGAGTACTACGAAAAGTATAAGGTCAAAAGAGGGCTCAGAAATGAAAATGGTACCGGTGTTCTTGTAGGATTGACCCGTGTCGGCTCTGTAGTAGGCTATCGCATAGAGAACAATCATAAGTATCCGGCTGAGGGGGAATTGTATTACAGGGGCATTAATGTTAAAGATATGGTTGAGTCTTTTCAGAAGGAGAAAAGACGGGGATTTGAGGAAATCGCCTATTTGCTTCTCACGGGAGAACTGCCTACAGAAAAAGAATTGAACAATTTTAATAATGTGCTGGATAGCTGCAGGGAATTGCCGAAAGGGTTCACAGAGAACATGATATTGAAGATACCCAGCAGAGATGTTATGAACATGCTGCAAAGGAGCATTTTAGTGCTTTATTCTCATGATGATGATCCTGAGAGTATTACAATAAAAAATGTACTGAAGCAAAGTATAGAGCTCATTGCAAGATTTCCAACCATTATTTCATATGGATATCAGGCAAAAGCACATAATTTTGACGGTAAAAGTCTTTATATACATTCTCCCAAGCCGGGGGTAGGTACTGCAGAAAATATACTTCATATGATCCGGCCTGACAATGGCTATACAGAGGTCGAAGCTGAGACTCTGGATCTTTGCATGGTATTGCATGCTGATCATGGGGCAGGTAATAACTCATCTTTCGCAACTCATGTTGTATCGTCAAGCGGAACAGATACTTATTCGGCAATAGCTGCTGCTGTAGGCTGCCTGAAAGGACCGAAGCATGGCGGTGCCAACATTATGGTAAAGAACATGGTGAGAAACATTCAGGAATATGTGACCGATTGGAGCAATCGCGAAAAGCTTAAGGATTATCTGTACAAAATACTAAAGAAGGAGGCTTATGACGGTAAGGGTCTGATATATGGTATGGGGCATGCTGTATATACCCTTTCTGACCCCAGGGCTGTTATACTAAAGAAAAAGGCTTTTGATCTGGCGGTAGAAAAGGACGCTGTTCAGGAATATGAATTGTATAAGAATATTGAAGAACTTACAATGGAAATATTCAAGTCCCTAAAAGGAAAGGATGTTGAAATACCTGCCAATGTTGATCTGTATTCGGGCTTTGTGTATGATAAGCTAAGAATCCCATGTGAGCTATATACTCCCATATTTGCCGCATCCAGGACAGCAGGCTGGTGTGCTCACAGAATAGAAACAATAGTCGGTGATAACAGGATTATCCGTCCGGCTTATGTAAATGTAAATCCCAAGATGGAATATACTCCGATATCGGAAAGATAAAGGCGGTCCTCATATCGTCAGCATACCTTGAATAATTCTCTTGACTGCTGTAAAATATACCTTGTTAAAATGCAGTCAATAAGAGGATGATACAATGAACGGAGATATTTTTCTTTACTTTATACTCATAACAGCAAAGCTCCTATTCTTTAACAGTGCAATAGATGGGACAGGCATAGGAAGCTTGCCTTTGATTGTTTCTATTGCCGGAGCAGTATTAATACTCATTTTTTGGACCAATCTGCTGCCAAGGAGAGTTAGATTACCGATCCTATATATTCTTGACTGTGTAATAACATTCGTGATAATTGCGGATATGTTGTTTTTCAGGTATTTCAATGATATACTGTCAATGCCCGTATTGGAGCAGGCTTCGGTTGTTACCTCGGTTAAAAGCAGTGTTGCAAGCTTGTTGCATGGATCTGACCTGATATTTGTGGCTGACATTTTGATTATACCCATTATATCGGTCATAGCCGGTCGCAAAGATAGACATCGCAAGATAAGCTTAAGGAGAAGAATCACATGCTTTCTGTCAGCGATAATAATAGGAATAGGCATGAGCAGTTATGGGATATTGGAGTTATCTAAAACTCAGCCCGGCATATTCAGTTCTTTTTATGATAAAGTTTATATTGCTCAGAACATAGGGCTTTTGAGTTATCATGGCATAGATGCCTTCAGATATATAAAATCACAGAATAAAGCAGTCCTTCCTGTATCGGAAGAGGACAAGAGGGAAATAACTGAATTTCTTAAAAATAAGAAGTCTGAACAACCCTTATCCCCCGGACTATTCGGAATCGGAAAGGACAAGAACCTTATAGTGGTTCAAGTGGAAGCACTGCAGGAGTTTGTAATTGGAAGAAGCGTAGAAGGCCGGGAAATTACTCCGAATTTGAACAAACTGATTAAAAACAGCTTGTATTTTGACAATTACTATACTCAGACAGCGGCGGGGGGAACATCTGATGCGGAGCTGCTTTCCAATGTATCTATGCACCCCGCAAAAGACGGGGCGGCATTCATCAGATTTCCGATGAATGATTATTATTCTCTTGCCGGGAGGCTTTCGGAAGAGGGATACTTGACCTCTGCAATGCATGCTTTCAAACCCGATTACTGGAACAGGAGCACAATATACAAGGCTTTCGGATTTGATGAGTTTATCAGTAAGGAGGATTATGTCCCTGATGAGATCAGCGGAATGGGACTTACGGACAAATCCTTTTTCAGACAATCCCTTGAATATATGGAGAAGTACAAAGAGCCTTACTACACTTTTTTGATAACATTGACCGGTCATTTCCCCTATGAAAATGACAAGAGGTACTTTAGCGATTTTAATACAGGTAAATATAAGGATACCTTTTTCGGAAACTATCTTGAGGCTATTCATTATGCCGATGAAGCAATGGGAGAATTCATAGGCGAACTGGAATCAAGAGGCCTGCTGGACCGTTCGGTATTGGCAGTGTATGGGGATCATTTCGGGATACCCAAGGATAAAAAGGAATACCTGGCTGATTTCCTCGGATTGAAAGATATGGATGATTATAATTGGGTGAGGCAGCAGAAGATACCTCTAATAATTCATTTGCCGAAGGTCGGGTACAGTGGTACGAAGCATATAGCAGGAGGCGGACTGGACTTTATGCCGACAATATTGAACATAATGGGATTTGACAGCAGCAATATTCCGATGCTGGGCAGAGACTTGCTGAATTCCTCAGAGGGCATGGTGATATTGCGCAACGGATATTTCATTACTGATAAATACATTTGCCTCACTTCCAAGGGTGTTGCCTATGATGCGGAAAACGGCAGCACATACCCTATGGAAAAGCTGGAAAAGGAAAAAGAGCTGGCACTAAGGCAGCTCCGGTATTCGGATATGATTATGGAGAATAATCTGGCAAGGGAGCTACTTAATTAGCTCCTCTAATACTGCTTTGTGCTCACCGCTGCCGAATATTTTTACGGCTTCCTCAAAATCATATTCCATAACATCCGCAAGCCCGTTCTTAAGCTTGACCTTTATTATCCGCAGCACCGATTCGTTGAGCCTTTCTTCTGATATTCTTCCATCCCTGCATGCGTCTCTTAAAGCATTAAACACCTGCTCCTGAATCGTCATTGTATGTCCTATTAAAAAAACATCAAGACCTGCATTAAAGGAAGTAATTACACATTCCTCAATTGTATCCTTACTGTTAATATATCCCTTCATTTCAATATCATCTGAAATTGAAATTCCCTCAAAACCCAAATCTTTTCTCAGTACATCAGTGAGAAAATAACTTGACATTGTAGCCGGAAGTAAGGAAGGCTCCAGCTTAGGAAATGCAATATGTCCAATCATTACGGCATCCAAGCCTTCGTCTATGGCCGCCTTGAAAGGAACTAACTCCCACTTCTGCATTGCAGCATCATCCGCATCTATGAAGGGCAACTCCGCATGAGAATCCACATATGTGTTTCCGTGTCCGGGAAAATGTTTTGGAACTGCAATTATGCCTTCCGATTGCAGTCCGTTGATAAATGATGTTCCATGAAGTGAAACTGCTTCCGGAGTACTTCCGTAAGATCTTCTGATAAGCACTTTGTTTTCGGGGTTGGTGACAATATCAAGGACAGGTGCAAAATCAACATTTATACCGGCTGCCTTAAGCTCTTGTGCAATTACCTTTCCTGTTCTTTGTGTAAGCTCGGAATCCTCTGATTTTCCTACCTGCCTGGCATCGGGAAAATGTGTACCGCCCTTTGGAAGCCTTGATACAGTACCTCCCTCTTCATCAATTGAAATAAACAGTGGCAGAGGATTGTTAATGGAATTCATTTCCTTCAGGCTTTTAACCAGAGAGTATTGAGAATCAAAATCTGTGTAATTTCTGCTAAAAAGTATAAAGCCGCAGACTTTGTACTTATCTAAGTAATCCTGCAAAGTTCCTTTATTTGTTTCCTCGGGGAACCCTACAATCAACAACTGTCCTATCTTTTCCTCAAGAGCCATTTTACCGAGTATTTCTTCTGACTTTTCCGCTAAAGGATCTTTCTTTTCTTCAATAACAGGATCATTTTGAGCCGGAGGGACCGGGACCGGAGCGGTGCAATTTGATGTAATTGAGAGAATAATTACAGCGATTATTGTCAATAATAGTTTTTTCAAAACGCTACTCCTTGGCAGCATTATTGCTGCTTCCTGGTATTTGTGCCGGGAGACCACTTCGCATCATAGTACCTGATGAGCCCGGGTTTTATGCCGCCGAACTTTAAGTTGAAAATTTTTGTCCCCTTAATCTTTATTTTACCCCTTGTTATCATATTGCTGCTTTTTCTGATGATTTTGCTGTCCTTCAACTTGATAATGTCAGTTTTTATATTTTTTATAACACCTATAAGATACTTCCTGTCGGTAAGCCTTTGAAGCTTTTCCTTAAGGAACTGGGAAATTTCCATTTCATCATTTTCGGTATATGGAATTCTATTTATATGTTTGTAAATATTATTAATATTATTCCTATACTTTTTTGTAGTGTTTTCTATGCCGACAGTGTTATTGGCAAGATTGTTTATTATCGCAGCCATGGTTTTTTGCTCATAAGGTATCTCGAAGGTGCTGCAGTTGATATCCACGGCAGGCAGGATTTTCTTATTGGGAAGCTTGATGAAAAGCAGCTTTTCTTCTATTTGTCCAATATCAATGGTATCCTTAAGGGTTTTGTTATATATAAGGGATACTGTTTTCTGTGTGTCGATACCTGCAGATATCATTTTGAGGAGAAGCTTTTTTGTGGTTTTTATCTTTGTAGGCATGAAGTCATGGACTATAAAAACCTTGCTGGCTGTCTTGAATATGTATGGTGTGTTTATAACTGAGTTTTCATCGGTATTCACAATGATATAATCATACAAGTCGCTTAATTTCCTGAGTATTTCACAAAAATATATTACTTCCGGTCCTTTATTGTCGCAATCATAGTCATAGACATATAGGTCTACAAGCCCATCGGTATAAATGTTCGCAGAACTGTAGAAATTACTGGATATGGAAAAGTCCTTCAAATTGCCGGTGTTGAGAAAACTATGCTTCGGAAAATAGTTGATGAGCTTATTTTTCATGGTTATATCTATAAGCGCAAGCTTCTGACCATTCTGCCTGAAGCTTTCGCTAAGGGAAGCTATAATTGAGGTTTTGCCGGTATTTCCGGGGCCTACGAAATATATTATATTCTCTTCTTGCTCTATAGGCTCGTCAGGTGTGTCTTCAATAAACTCAAGAGTTATAAACTTGTGTTTTTCGAGCTTTTCCAAAAATGTGACATGCTTCGGCATGCTGCTTCCGGATATGCCATAGTCTAATATGTATGCAACCCTAATGGGAACATCTTGGGGAATCAAATAACTGAGCAGGTCATAAATAATCTGTTCGGCTGATTCGTCTAAATAATTGATAATAATATCATAATGACCGGCAGGAGTTACTTTTGGGATGTCTTCCTTATCCGAACAATTGCAGATAGATGTGCTTTGTTCGACATGCTCTGAGGCATAACGGGTAAGGTAAGCATTAGAGGATGAGCCTGTGGAAATAATGCAGCGCTGCACTTTGAAAGTACTTTTGTTACTAACGGTTTCCAACTTATATCCCCCCATTTGATAAAGTTGCACACACCTTGAAATTAACACAAAATGGCTATTTTTTCAACATAATCAGACAAATTAGGACTAAAGTCCTATATGATGCTGGGAAGATATGGAGTATCGTATATTATAGAGTTGTTGTATTCATTTTTAATATTATTTAAGGAGGACTTTGAATGGAGTCTCGTGTTAAAATTTATGCAGATGGTGGAAATCGGTTAACAAAGATTATGGAAGAATCCAGAAAGCCTTTTGATTTTCCGACAATCATATCTGAACCGGAAAAAGAGT
>JAQVFD010000111.1 GCA_028697435.1 Clostridiaceae bacterium | reverse complement strand
GCTCCAACCGCCCGGTTCTGGTGCAGGTTGCCGAAACCCGCAGAAAGCGCCAGGAGCTTGCCGCCTCCATGGTCTATCCAGCAGAGCAATTTCTCCGTAATCCAAAACATGGTTGTTAGCCAGTGATACTATATCAATTCCCGCTGATTCTAATGCCTTTACGTATTGGGGTTTTCCACGGAATATGAACTGCTTGTCTTTTTCCATGCTGCCCCTGCGGCTTAAGGGGTTTTCAAGGTTTACCATTGAAATATCAGCATCAGAAAGGATACTTCTTACATCTCCCCATATGCTGTCACTTCCCTGATTGTCTATTATCCAACCTACAGATCTATCTAGTAGTACATCTCCGCCTAATACAATTTTTATGCTTTCTTCCGATTGCTTCGGCTGTTCTGAAACCATAACCATAAGAGAAATCAGCCCCAGCATCAGGTATTTTTTCACAGCTTCAATCATCTCCTGAACCAAGGAATATTATTATCATTGTACGTTAATATCTTTCCACATATGCCTTGCCTAAAAACAGGAAAATATATGAAGGAAGTCGCATTTTTCGGTTAATAATGAGGACAGGAGGGCGTTTGAAAGTCAGCTTCAATTATTGAAGGCATTATGATACGATATAATATAATATTATTAATAAACTCTGATGGTCATAACGGACATAGCAGATGGGTGTAAGAGGGTGCATGCTAAGTGAACTTTATTTCAAAGATGTTTCACCGGGATGAAAGATTAAGTATAAATCAAATAACAAAAAAGAACCTGCCTTTTTTTGTAGGCTGGATTGTTATAATTCTTTGGTTGGACTCTTATGTGCTGCCTGTTGGGACCCTTAACCAAGCCGGATTGCAACCGAATATTTCACCTGTAATTCTTTTCTCATATTTGTATCCCTTTGCGGTCACTGCTATCATATGTCTTTTTAATGTAAAAAAGCTTATGCCTTATGTAAAATACAGCGTGATTGTTGCAATGATTGGGATTTTTGCCAAAATACTTCCCGGGAATACTTCGGCTTCATATGTCGGAGCAGTATTGACAGCAATCGCTGTGGGGCATATCATTGCATCTACGGACTATGGGTTTTTTATGGTAATGAACAATATAGAAAGGCTTTACTCTGTTAGTATTGGAATACTTATTTCCAAAACGGTTTTTTTATTGAGTGTGATTTTTGCCGGTACCGGTATAGGTTTTGAACTATTCGGGATAATGCAGCTGATGGGATTTGTACCTCTTCTTATTTGTGTATGGTTTTATCAGAAATCAGCCGGTCAGGAAATTCTTGATCAAGGGATAAAACCGCATCTCAGGGACTATACTGTGTTGGTTCTTGCCTGCCTTGTTTTTTTGTTTAACGATTTTTTGGCTCCTGCCTTATGGAAGCCAGTTACGATAATAACGCCGATTACTCTCAATATGTATTATATTGCAGGCGTATTTCTGGGAATTGTATTTATTCTTGTTCTGCAGCAGGCCCTGCGTTGTAATATTTGCTATGCTCTCAATTTTTCATTTGCTGTTCTTGCAATGGGATTTGTTATAGGTGCATTGGAATATCACAGCATAAAATGGATTTTGTTTCAGACTTTATTATTTGGTATTTCTTACGCAATGGGTTTTGTTAGCATATATTATATGATAGGTATTATAGCAAAAAGATCCCAAAGCTTGTCTTTTTTCAGATTAGGAATTTTGTCAGCTTCAATATTATATGTTTTCGGTTTTTTCATTACAGAGTTACTGAAGGATGTAAATTCCCAAAGCTTATTATCTGCTACTGCACTGATTTCCATTGCTGTTATCCTGACGGTTTTCGCATTGACCCCCCTATTAACAAAAGTATTTTACTCCGCCGAATGGACAGATGATCTTTACCGCATTGATGTTACCCATGTCAGCAGGCTGGCTGCCCGTTTGTCGGAATTGAAACTGTCTCCCCGGGAAATGGAAGTATGCATTCTGCTTTTAGATGGATATACAATGCGGCAAATTTCAGCGATGCTTAATATTTCATATTCGACAGTAAACACTTATTATACATCTACCTACCGCAAGCTGGGAGTCAACAGCAGGACAGAATTGATAGTAATGTTCAGAGAGTACTTATCTAAGTAGTTTAAACTGCAGCTTTTGTTAACCCCCTCATTAGTTCTAATGAGGGGGTTTTTATGCTCTCATGAGAACTAATGAATGGGCAAAGGGATAATTTTGCATGAAAATTTGAATTGAGGCAGGCTGAGTCAAAGGAGGTGAGTAAATGAAAAAACGCATTTTGAGACTGACTGCAGTATGCCTAATAATTGCTGTGTTATTGTTTTCTCAGGTATTTGCGGTCTATGCAGGATGGGGTGATCCGATTATCTGTGTGAAGAAGGAGCTGGAAAACGGAAGGTATTCATTCAAGGTGCAGAGAGTAAAGGATGCTTCTACAGGGGAACTCAACAACAGCACTGATATAACCTTCACATACAAGATACAGTGTGAGAGTGACGCTTATGAGGTTTTAAAAGTAGTTGAGGGGTCATCGGGTATACCGGCGGGGAAAAATGATATCACTGTTGATGTGGCTGATCTGGTGGAAGAAATGAGAGTAGAATTGCCGAAATATAAATCCATAACCCTGTTATGCACATTAAAGAATGTCAAGGGTGCGAGTCTTGGCACCATTGATCAGATAATACTGAATAATACCACTGATGTGTCGGAAGAGGATATTAAGGCATGGCTGGAGGCCTTTGGCGAGATGTTTGAAAATACGGAGGAAAAGTCAGGCAAAGCTGACATTTCCGATGATGGTGCCGGTACACTTCAGACAGAACCTCAGGCTTTTAAAGGCGCAAGCAGTTGGGCTGTACCGGAGCTTGAGAAGGCCGCAGGATACGGATTCATAACCGACAGAATAAAGGATAATATGAGTGCTCCCATAACCCGGGAAGAATTTGCGGAAGTAGCGGTAAAGCTTTATGAGAAATATACCGGGAAACAGGCCGTAACCGGAGATATGAGTGTTTTTGCAGACACAACAAATCCCGAAATATTCAAGGCATATAACCTGAAGATTGTAAACGGAACGGATATGGCTAAAAAACTCTTTTCTCCCAAGGATTCCTCTAACCGTCAACAGGTTGCAGTCATGCTGTTCCGTACCGTAAATACAATGTATCCTAATGCTGATTTTGGAACTTCCGGAGTAGGCAGATTTGCCGATGAAAAGGATATAGCTTCCTGGGCTGTTGAAGCGGTGAGGTTTATGAATAAAAACGGCTTCCTGAAGGGCTCCGATAACAAAATTGACCCCAATGGAATATGCACAAGAGAGATGGCTGTACTTATTGCAACAAGGGTATACGAGAAGTATTAAGGCGATATGGCGGAACCGGACAAGGGGGGCAGTTTACCTTGCCCCTCTGCCGCACCCCCTGTCCCTATTGAAACTACTCTACTATGGAGTCCTTTTCCAGATTTTTTATACCCGAGTAAAACCATATTCCTGTTATTAACGCTGAGAAAAAATCCGCAAAGGGAGCAGCATGCAACAAACCATTAATGCCCCAGAATTTTGGGAATATAATAAGAGCGGGTATAAGAAATATTACCTGTCTTGTAAGTGTTAAGAACATTGCAGCCCTGGATTTTCCGATAGCCTGAAAATAATTTGAAGCGATTATCTGGAATCCGACAACAGGCAGAAACAATAACCAGGCCATTAATCCGTAGCTTCCGAATTTCACCAATTCAGAGTCGCGATTGAATATGGATACGATTTGTTCCGGGAACAATCTTGTTATTATGTAGCCTATAACCACAATGATAGTAGCGATAAGTACAGAAAGTTTTGCCGCCTCTTTTACCCTGCTGAATTTTCTTGCTCCGTAATTGAAGCTGATAATTGGCTGAACGCCTTGCTTTATTCCAACAATGGGCATTAAGAAAATAGTCTGAAGGCTGTTAATTATGCCCATACCTGACACAGCTATATCTCCTCCGTATACGAACAGGTTCTTGTTAAGTATTGCATTTAAAAAGCTATTGGCAAGCTGCAATGCAAATCCGGGAATTCCCAAAGAAGTAATTTTTGCGACGATATCCGGTTTAAGCTTCATGTATTTGAACTGAAGCTTATGCTTGCTCTTACTTTTGATGAAATACATCACTACCCATGAAGCCGATATGAATTGAGATAAGATGGTCGCATATGCAGCTCCGGCCATACCCATTTTAAAGACAAATATGAATAAAGGGTCCAGTACAGTATTAAGACCCGCACCAAGAAACATTGTCAGCATTGCTATTTTGGGGTTGCCGTCAGCGCGTATAAAGTTGTTCATTCCAATACCCAATATCTGAAAAACGGACCCGAAGAAAATTACCCTCATGTATTCCACGGAGTAGGGCAATACAATCTCACTGGCACCAAATAAGACTAATAAAGGCTTAAGGAATATTTGACCCGCAATCATGAATATTATTGCGGCAATAACCATCAGGGAAAAAGCGTTACCCAGAGCGTGGTCAGCTTCTTCTATCCTTCCTTCTCCCAGTTTCAACGAGAATAAGGTGGCTCCTCCCACCCCAAATAAAATCCCAATTGACAGCATTATTATCATTATCGGAAAACCGATAGTAATACCGGCTAAACCGAATTTTCCCAAATCACTGCTGTTCCCTATGAAAATTCTATCTACAATATTATATAAAGAGTTTACCATCATACCTACAATTGCAGGTACCGAATATTTGACCAAAAGCTTTGATATTTTCTCTTCACCCAATGGGTTTACGTATTCCATACTAAAATTCCTCCATAGTCAGCAGATATCATTTGAAATACAGAATCATTATAGCATGTATTTTTGGTTAAACATATATTCATATTATGGGTACAGAATAAACTTAAGATAAATATAAAATTCATGAAAGATTTCTACAATCTTACTTGTAATTTTTTGAATATCAGAGCTATAATTTAGTTAATTATTTGATATTGCGGAAATTTATGGAGAAAGGAGGTAGAAAGAATATGCTAAGAAAGCACAATAGTGTTTTAGTTCTGCTGGTACTAATTTTACTTTTCCTTCAAGTGTTTTCACTCGGTGCCGCTGCTGCTGTTGTGAACCCAAAGGGTGCGGATAGCATAAAAGTGGTATTGGACGGACAAAATCTTTCATTTGAAGCTCCGCCGATTAATGAGAATGGCAGGGTAATGGTCCCGATGAGAGCAATTTTTGAGGCTCTGGGGTCTGAAGTGTATTGGTGTGAAACAACCAGAGCGATTAACGCAACCAAAGGTGATATAACAATCAGACTGACCTTAGATCAAGCTGAGGCAACAGTAAACGAAGAGACAGTTACTCTTCAGGCACCTGCCAGGCTTATTAACAGCCGAACCTTTGTACCGTTAAGATTTGTTGCTGAAGCTCTGAACTGCGAGGTAAATTGGGATGGAGCTGCCCAATTGATTACGATCACTTCGAGACAGACTGCTCCTGCCCCAATACAGGAGCCTGACGTGCCGGCTATTCGCGAAGTGAAAGACGAAGGAGATAGAATTGCATATTATATTAACGATAAGCTGGTGGCAGAAGTAGAGGTAGGGACAAACGGTGTACGCGACAAATGTTATGAAGGCGACGGCTGGTCTATTAGCGTTGAACAGGAGTACTTTTCCTATACTTACAAGCCGACAGGAGCACCATTTGGGCATACACTATTCACTTATCTTGAGAAACCATTTTCGCTTCTATGTGTTGGCGCACAGACCTTTCAGGCCTATTTCCCGACAGAGGAGTGGCGTACCGACCCCAAGATCTCGCAGGACAAAAAAGATGCCATAGAGTTTGTCCTGGAAGAGATTGAAGCACGGAACAGCAGACTACGACCGCTAAGAGGCTATTAGGCAAACAGGGACAAGGGAAGGGACAAGGGGACAGGTACATTGTCCCTGCGGTTTTTCATATATAAGATTTCATTGATTGTAATTTGGTAGTTTGTTATACTTGTATATGGGGTGGTAAAAAATGCCAAGGGCAGCAAGGGCTATAAGTGACAATGGAATATATCATATAATGCTTCGTGGAATTAATAGGCAGACAATTTTTGAAGATGATAAGGATATAGAAAGACTGATTGAAACTGTCAAGAGATATAAGTCAATAAGCAAATACGAGTTATATGCGTATTGCATTATGAGTAATCATGTCCATTTTTTAATAAAGGAAAATGAAGAACCGGTTCCAACCTCAATTAAGAGGATAAGCAGCAGCTATGTATTCTGGTATAATAAGAAGTATGAGAGATGTGGACATCTTTTCCAAGAGAGATTTAAAAGTGAAGTAATAGAAAATGATGATTATTTTTTGACAGTTCTGAGGTATATTCATCAGAATCCAATAAAAGCAGGGATTGTAAAAGATATCAGTGAGTACAAATGGAGTAGTTATAATGAATATATAGGTAAAACCAATATTGTGGATATAGATTTTGTGCTAAAAATGTTTTCATCTAATAGAGTTAGTGCATTAACATCATTTTGTGAGTTTAACAACCAACACAATAACGATATGTGTATGGAGAACAATGAAAAAAATAGGATATCAGACAATGAGCTAAGGAAGCATCTGATGGAGATCGGAATTGCGAATCTAAATGAATTGAGCCAGATCGAGAAATGCAATAGAAATGAAATACTGAAGAAACTGAAGACGATAAATGGAGTTACTATTAGGCAACTTTCTAGAATAACGGGGATATCAAAGAGTGTAATTGAAAGAGCATAGATGGGACAAGGTACCTGTCCCTCTGTCCCTGTGCCAGGCGGCATGCTTGTGGCGTTAGCGGGACTGCGGCTGCTAGATAAATAACTGAAACGAATATGCGGTGATTTTTATTATTCCAATAGATGTTTCATTCTGCTATAAGATATAAGAAGGATTAAGGAGGCTTTTTGATGAAAAAGACATTTTGTATACTGCTGGCCGTCTTGCTGGCCATGGGAATGGCCGCTTGCAGCACGCCCACCTCGACGGTGTCTGCCGTTGTGACGTTTGCCGACCCTATGTTGGAGGCAATGGTGCGCGCTGCGA
>JAQVFD010000110.1 GCA_028697435.1 Clostridiaceae bacterium | reverse complement strand
ATAGTATTAAAGTGAGCAACGGTAGCTGTTCCGTATCCTAATTCCATTTCTTCATCGGTTAATCCGCATCTTTTCCCTACAAAGTACAACACACTGTCACTGATAAGTTCTTGAAGCTGCATTTCCAGCCCGTCATGCGGAAGGTCTTCAAACAGGTGATTTTCAAAGTCATTCTGAAAGTTTTGCAGATAAGTGTCCAGGTTTTCCATTACAGCTTCATTAGAGATTTGGCGAAGGCAGTCTGCAAAACCTGCTGCCTTTATGTTATGCCCATATGAAAGACGCAGCTCAATACCCTTCCTCATATCTTCATCAAGCTGCCAGTTTGTTGCAATCACATCTCTGCCATTGGTCTGAGAAACATCAAACAAGTGCTTGATAGTAAGTCTTGCGTTTTCATATTCACATACTGCAATACCTGTCGCACCTTTGTTAACGTATCTTCCAACCTTATTCCAAACTGCTGTAGGTGCAAGCATTGTAACATTTGGGTTTTGAGCATATACAAGCAGTGCATTATCAAAACTGTATTTGAAGAATTTAGACGCAAACGCAAGGTAATCCCGCCAGGCACTTTCGCTCCGGGTAATATGGGGAGCGATTGTTTCATAGATCGTTTTTAACCTTTCATCTTTTCTCAAGCAGTGTTAGCCTCCTTTCTGTCAGGGTGAGTTTGGAAATATAGTTCAAGTGCTTCTTCCACCACCTTTTCAATTTCACTTGCCTTGGTATCAGGCGAAAAAAATTTGGAGTAAACCTTATGTTTGATTTTAATCGATGGAGCCGATGATGATTTTGGTTTTCTGTTTATCTCACCTGATAGAATCTGATATGTGGTTTTCTCGTTAAGTTTGCTGTTAGCTGAATAGCTCCTAAGCATTTCAGCCTTTTTCATGTCCACTTTGAACTCATTTTCCGAAAGAACCTTTTCAACTTCTTCTTGCTCCGTATCAGCAAGATATGAAAGATCAACTGCACATCGCAGGGAAATTTCATCGCAGTCAACTCGGCTCTTCAAGCCAACAATCAGCTTATCAACTCTTAACAAACGGGCAACAGTATTTCTTGAAAGTCCATATTCAATCCCTACTTTGTCGAGGGATTTTAACTTGTTCCCCAGTGGGGAACAAGTTTCGTCACTCCCTTTATATTCAGGATTTTCGAGCCTTATTAACTCGTTGATGATGTCATTTCTTTTGCCTTGAGAAAACATTTTTGAGTGTCTGAGTGCAAGCACAGCCGCTTTTTCCGACGGCAGCATATCTGTAAAGGAGCGCTGAATCACATTTGTTTCTACCACATACATGAGGGCTTCTTCATCAGATAAGCTGTCCTTTACAATACAAGGGCCTTCTGTAAGTCCTGCCAACTTTGCTCCATTCATTCGGTTATGACCGGCAAGCATTTCATATTCATGGCCGTTTTCGTCAGATTCAATTCTTCTTACGATCATCGGCATCAAAATACCATTTGATTTAATGCTCTCTACCAAGTCATCCAATCGCTCATCACTATATAAGCGAAATGGGTGATTTTGATATGGCCTGATTTTGTCAAAAGGTATCATCAAAATTCCGTTTTCTTCCGATTTAGATGGCATTGATGCTGGTTCAGCAGCCTGCAATAATTCATCAAGAGATTTTACCTTCTTAGCTGTTGGTCTTGTTACCATTTGCTATCAACTCCTTTGCTACTTCACCATATGCAAGTCCCGCCTTTGACTTCCTATCAAAGTCTATGACACTCATGCCGTAACGATTTGCTTCACCCACCCGGATAGATCGTGGAATCTGCATTTTAAATATTTTCATCCCGTTACCATAGGCTTCTGTAACTTCAGCACAGACTTCCTTGTGAAGATTGGTCTGCATATCGCACATCGTCATCAAGATTCCTTCAAACTGAATTCCAGGGTTAATTCTCTTTCTTATTTTTATGATGGTTTTTGTTAAGTCTGTAAGTCCCATTGTTGCGTAATACTCAGGATTAATAGGAATGATTACGCTGTCGGCAGCTGATAGTGCATTAATAGTCAGCGGACCTAACGAAGGGTTTGTATCAATGAGGATAAAATCATAATCATCACGCAATGGTTCCAGAATATTAGAGAGTAATTTCTCACTCCCCATTTCCATACGCAGGTTAGCTTCAACAACAGATAGATGAATGCTGCTCGGAATAAAATCTACTTTACCGTGAGAATGGATATACTCTGCCTTATTTGGCATTTCTTCCTCATCCATAGCCTTGTTCATAGCTTCTGCGATCGTTGTATGAATAGAAGTGCTGTCGTCCACAAAAGAAGCTGTCAAATTGGCCTGCGGGTCAAAGTCCACTGCCAATACCCGTTTACCAAGTTCGCCAAGAGAATATGCCATGTTTCGGACACTGGTTGTTTTGGCGACACCGCCTTTTTGGTTCGCCACTGCTATAATTTTACACATTCGTATCTAAACCTCCTCAAAACTGCTGTTATTTGCCCTTTTGGGCATAAAAAAATTGGACTAAATCAGTGAAACCTTTGTGTTTAAAAGGTTTTCTAATTTAGTCCAAGTATAACAGCCCCATCTACTATCACAAGACCGTAATCTTTTATTTTCTCATCGATATTGCCTTTTTTACCAAATGATGTGATCATTGAAACATCAATAATTCCGCCAAGAGAATCGTGCCCTGAATATAATTTCCCAACCAAAGCTTTTCTTTTGCGCTTGCCTTTCTTCGTTTCATATTCCGGAAATTCCTCATTAATAATCAAAAACTTCTCAAAATCATCAATCCAATTCTTCATTATTTCGCGGTTATGCACAAGGACTATTGTGTTCACTTTTCGTTGTGCGATAATATAGGCTCCTATCACCGTTTTTCCAAAACCTGTTGCAGCTCCAAGAATCCCATAGTCGTACTGAAGCATACTTTTTGCGGCTTTTTCCTGTTCAGGATACAAATTTCCTGTAAACTCGACATTTATTGTGTACCCAGTTTGCTTTTTATCATTTACTTTATATGTTATCCCTGATTCGTCCAGCAAACTAATCAACTTGTCTTTAAGACCTCTAGGGAGACATACATAATCATCTGTGTCAGAACCGCAGTGTATAATTCTTGGTACACCACTTGTAGAAAAACCCATTGCCAGCTTTTTATAAAACTCAGGATTGCTGAAAGCCGCAAGCCTACGGAATCGGTTAAGAGCTCTAGCTTTAATATTATGGTTCTTTATATAAATCTGATTGGCTAATGTGATGTCTACGGTTCCATCCACATCTTCCTTGGGAATAATTAATTTCTTCTTTTTCTCCCAAGGCTTCTCTTCATCCTTTTCAGACTGCTCTTTCTTCTCACCGCTCATGTCATCCGCCAAAACTCCAAAAATCCCATCTGAAGTCCAATCATTTATTTTCTCTTCCATCAATTGTTTTGATAATTTCCTTACATTTTGTATTAATGTCCATGGATCCATTATCACTTTCCAGTTATCATCTATAAAAGCACTGTTGCCTTTTCGTAAAGCCTGTCCTTGTAGTGGTAGCGCAATAAGGTTGCCCAAGCCACCATCCGGCATTTTATCCTGTGCAGGCAGCATTCTATCATAGGATCTAAAATTTTTCTGGTTAACGAAATCTGCACCTTTCGTAAGCAGTGCAAATCCAAATTTTCTTGCTAATGTTGCTGGTATTGCCTCTTCAAAAAATATCCAAACATGCGCTCCTTTTCCTGATCTTGAACGTTCGACTAGTACATCAATGCCATTATTTTCGCATATCTTACGCATAGCATTCACGTCTTCAATCCAGATGCTGTCTAGATTAGCACCCTCATCCTCATTGGTTTCTTTCTTTTTATCATGATTATCAAAGTCAAAGACAAGGAAATTACATGTTTCATCTGCAAGCATGGGATAAACACCAATAACATCGGTACAATCATTTTTATGTCCTTCCAGATGCTCGCGTAATAATCTTCTATTCAATTTTATCCAGCTTTGATTCGGACATTCTGCACACTTTATCTTTCGACCATCTCTTTTTGGGCATATCCCTTGTTTCCAAAAATTATTACAGGCCGGTGAATATCCAACATTCCCAGCCTTATTTATAAACCGCTTCGCATACACATCTGTTCTTCCATGAAAAAGAGTAATAAATAAATCGATCTGTTCTATGGTTATATTTTCATTGACAATACATTCTGTTGATAATCCTTCGCTTGTTTTCTGATGGTTACTGTTTTTGATAGAATAGTCAACGCCAGCATCCTCCAAAAGATTTTTCAGACGCTGAATTTCGGATTTAAGAATCATGTTTTCCGATTCAAGTTCCATAAACCGGTTGAAATCCATCTTCATGTAAAAACTCCTACTTTATCAATTATCTGCAAGCACTTTTACAGCATTATGCACCTGCTTTTGCAACACCCGCATTCTGATCATTATACCTGCCTGTGCCGATAGACAATTATCATGGACAGTTGTAGTTGTATACAACCGTTATAGCGAGTGCTCGGTTTCTAAAAATTCCTGCTCTTTTTCAAGTTCTCGCTTCAGTTCTTCCTCCGTTGGCATATAGAGCTTATACTTAGAAGCGAAAATTTGATTATTATCTTCCGGTAAAGTGTATTTGACAACAGAATCACTCTTGTCTGCGCAGAGAATGATGCCTATGGGGAGGCTGTCGCCTTCGTTCATCATCTCTCGAGTATAATAATTAACGTACATTTGCATTTGTCCGATGTCCTGATGTGTCAGTTTTCCAACCTTTAAGTCGATAATAACAAAGCACTTTAGTATATAATTATAAAAAACAAGGTCAATAAAATAATGTTCCCCGTCAAAGGTTATTCGCTTTTGCCTCGCCACAAAAGAAAACCCTCGACCAAGCTCCAACATGAATTTCTGCAAGTGATCAATCAGACCCTGTTCAATATCCTTTTCGTACAGGTCGGGAGTTTGTTGCAAACCTAAAAATTCAAGCACATACGGATCTCGGATGATATCCTTTGCTTCAATACCTTTTTCCAATATTTGAATTTCGTTTCTTATACCATTCTTATCCTGGCTGGACAACAGTCTTTGATAATAAAAGCTGTTGATTTGACGCTCAAGTTGTCTCGTGCTCCAATTTGATTTAGCACATTCGTTTAAATAAAAATCTCTTGCAGTGACATCTTCAACCCGCATCAAAAGTCGATAATGTGTCCAACTTAATTGGCTACGCAGTGCGTAGCTATTTGGAAAAGTTAAATAAAACTGTCGCATGTTTTTCAAATTAGCAATTGTATAACCTTTCCCAAATTCTTCTGTCAGCTTTTCAGATATGAATTTTAAAAGACCCGCGCCATATTCAGCACGTTGATTTTCCCCTTGAGCTTCATATATTTGCTTGCCGATGTTCCAATAAGTCTCAACCATAACAAAATTTATAGTTGCATAAACCTTTTGCTGCGCTTCAGCAACGGTATTTCGTATGCTCTCATAAATACAGTTTTCTGACAAATGATTCATAGTAAACCTCCGATTTTCGGTATTACTGTTCTTATTATACTGTATTTTGCCAGTTTCCGCATTATCAACATATAGTCTAGACACTTCTATACTGATTGACAAATATTCCTATATCATTTCTCAACAAAGTATAATCGTTACACAAAAAGCCACTAAGCTTGTCTTTACTTCGTTTAGGGTTATGTCATCTTTTTTATCTCCTCAAGGTCGCTTTGTTTATGAAGATATATGATCGTCCACAACCCTTTATTTTTTGCCCTTAGAACCACTATTCGTCATCATTATTACACACTCAACATGCACCGTCTGAGGGAACATGTCCACCGGCTGAATCTCCTTGACTTGGTATCCTCTTTCCGACAGATATTTCAGATCCCTGGCCAGGGTTGCCGGGTTGCAAGATACATATACAACTCTTTCAGGGCTCATCTGCGCAATTACCTCAAGCAGCCGCACATCGCAGCCCTTTCTTGGAGGGTCCACTACTATCACATCTGCTTTGATGCCCTTCCTGTACAATTCGGGTATAACGATTTCTGACTCTCCTACTATAAATTCTACATTTTCAACTCCGTTAAGCCTTGCATTCTCTTTTGCGTTTTCTATGGCTTGAGGGATTATTTCCACCCCATAGACCTTCTTTGCCATTTTACTCAGGAAAAGCGATATGGTGCCTATGCCGCAGTATGCGTCGATTACCGCTTCATCGCCCTTAAGATTGGCATACTCCAGCGCATTACTATATAGTATCTCGGTCTGGACAGGGTTAACTTGAAAAAATGAAAGGGGGGAAATCTTAAATCTGAACTCCCCTATGTAGTCATATATTGCCTCTTCTCCATATATCACTATGTTTTTATCGCCTAAAATTACATTGGTCTTCTTTTTATTGATATTCAATACTACACTTTTCAGGTTATCCACATTTTTTACGAGCATTTCCACCAGGGCTTTGTCACAGAGAAGGTTATCTCCGTTAATTACGATACAGACCATTACTTCGCCGGTCCTGAAGCCCTTTCTTGTTACTATGTGCCTTATGAGTCCTTTCCCTGTATTCTCATCGTAAACGCTGATATCATATTTTTTTATAAATTCTTTTATGGTCTGAATGATATTATCGTTGATCTTGTCCTGAATTGAGCAATAAGGTGTGTCTATTATCTCATGGCTTCTGTTTGCATAAAAACCTATCACCACATCACCGGCAATTCCTACGGGGAATTGTGCCTTATTCCTGTAGTGCCATGGATTCTCCATTCCTATTGTATCGTGAACAGTAATATCTTTGAGTCCGCCTATACGTTCAATGGCATCCTTCACCTGCCGGGTTTTATATTGCAATTGAGCCTCATAGTTAATATGCTGAAGCTGACACCCTCCGCACCTTTTTACAACCTCGCAGGAGGGATCCACTCTATATGGTGAAGCCTTTAATGTCCTTAACAGCTTGCCGAAGGCATAGTTTTTCAGCACTTTAACTATTTTAATCTCTGCTTGTTCATCAGTCAGTGCACCTTCCACAAATACAGTGAACCCTTCTATTCTTGCCACTCCAAAGCCTTCACTTGTAATCCCGGATATATCAAC
>JAQVFD010000109.1 GCA_028697435.1 Clostridiaceae bacterium | reverse complement strand
AGAAGCATACCAACAGGTACGGTAATCCACAACATAGAGCTTAAGGCAGGTAAGGGAGCTCAACTGGTCATAGCAGCAGGTAACTCCGCGCAGCTTATGGCAAAGGAAGGGGATTATGCACAGGTAAGGCTTCCATCCGGAGAAGTCAGGATGATCAGAATCGAATGTAAAGCAACAATAGGTCAGGTAGGAAACGTGGATCATGAAAATATTACTATAGGCAGTGCCGGCAGGAAAAGACATATGGGCATAAGACCGACAGTAAGAGGATCCGTAATGAATCCTGTAGATCACCCACATGGTGGTGGTGAAGGCAGGTCACCTATCGGAAGACCCAGTCCTGTTACTCCTTGGGGCAAACCGACCCTTGGATATAAGACCAGAAATAAAAAGAAGTCTTCAAGTAAGTTTATTGTAAAGAGAAGGAATGAGAAATAGTACTCGAAAGGAGGCAAATTAATGAGCCGCTCAACAAAAAAAGGACCTTATGTTGATGAGAAACTATTAAAGAAAATTATAGATATGAATAAGACCAACAAAAAGATTGTGCTTAAGACCTGGTCTAGGAGTTCAACTATATTCCCCGAAATGGTCGGTCATACCATAGCTGTATATGACGGAAGGAAGCATGTTCCTGTGTATATGACAGAGGATATGGTCGGACACAAATTGGGTGAATTTGCTCCCACCAGAACTTTCAGAGGTCACGGACATCATACGGAAAGGTCCTCAGCTCTGAAATAGATAGAGTACCAAACTAAGTTATTATTCGGAAGGAGGTATTTCCTGTGGAAGCTAGAGCAAAAGCTCAACATATTAGAATTTCCTCAAGAAAGGTTAATATAGTTATAGATTTGATCAGAGGCAAAAAAATCGGTGAAGCCTTTGCAATATTGAAACATACGCCAAAAGCCGCATCAGTGATTCTGGAGAAGCTTTTAAAATCAGCAGTGGCTAATGCTGAGAATAATCACGAAATGAATGTTGACAAACTATACATCTCAGAAGTTTTCGCCACTCAGGGACCTACTCTCAAGCGATTTAGGGCAGCTTCACATGGCAGAGGTGTAAAAATATTAAAAAGAACAAGCCATATAACATTGGCAGTTAAAGAAAAAGAGTGAAGAAGGAGGGATTTTAGTGGGCCAAAAGGTAAATCCACACGGACTAAGAGTTGGCGTCATCAAGGATTGGGACACAAAGTGGTATGCAGAAGATAAGAGCTTTGCAGATTTTCTGGTAGAAGATAACAAGATAAGAGAATTCTTGAAAACCAAGCTTTTTACCTCAGGGATTTCAAGAGTTGAAATAGAAAGAACCGCCGGAAAAATAAAGATTAATATACATGTGGCAAAACCGGGGATGGTAATCGGAAAAGGCGGAGCCGGAATAGAAGAGCTTAAAAAAGCATTGGAAAAGCTCACTAACAACAAGGGTGTTACAATTAACATCACAGAAATAAAGGTACCGGAACTGGATGCACAGCTTGTAGCTGAAAATGTAGCAGCACAACTGGAAAAGAGAATATCATTCAGAAGGGCAATGAAACAGTCAATGCAGAGGACAATGAGAGTTGGTGCCAAGGGTATTAAGACTATGTGCGCAGGTCGTCTTGGCGGAGCAGAAATTGCACGAAGCGAATGGTATCGTGAAGGAACAATTCCTCTACAGACTTTGAGAGCAGATATAGATTATGGATTCGCAGAAGCTAATACAACCTATGGAAAAATAGGTGTTAAGGTCTGGATATATAAAGGGGAGGTTCTTCCACAAGCCAAAACTCGTAAGAGCGGGCAGGCTAAGCTGAACGAAACAGCTGCGGAAGGAGGAGAAGCATAATGTTGATACCAAAAAGAGTCAAACATCGTAAGCAGATGAGAGGCAAAATGAAAGGCAAGGCAACAAGAGGTAATTTTGTATCATATGGTGAATTCGGGCTTCAAGCTGCTGAACCGGGCTGGATCACAAGCAACCAGATTGAAGCTGCCAGACAGGCAATGACAAGATATACAAAAAGAGGCGGAAAGATCTGGATAAAGATATTCCCGGATAAGCCGGTAACTCAGAAACCTGCCGAAACACGTATGGGTTCCGGTAAGGGTGCTCCGGAATATTGGGTAGCTGTTGTAAAGCCGGGCAGAGTATTATTTGAAATAGCGGGTGTTGAGGAAGAAGTAGCCAGAGAAGCTCTTAGATTGGCAGTGAATAAGCTTCCTATAAGATGCAAGTTTGTAACCCGCCAGCAAACTGAGGAAATGGTTGGTGATGCAAATGAAAGCTAACAAGTTTCGCGATATGTCGGAAAAAGAGTTGGAATTGAAGTTAAACGAATTTAAAGGAGAGCTTTTTAATCTTAGATTTCAAATGGCTACAGGACAGCTTGAGAACCCAATGAGGTTAAAAGATGTAAAGAAATCTATTGCTAGAATAAAAACCATCCTTAAAGAGAATGAGCTTAAATCTGCACAGGTAAAGTAGTGAGAAGGAGGTTTAGACTTTGGATAGAAATAATAGAAAGACAAGAATCGGCAAGGTTGTAAGCGATAAGATGGATAAAACAATTGTCGTAGGCATTGAGACATTAGTTCGTCATCCGCTTTACGGAAAATCTATAAAGAGAACAACTAAGTTTAAGGCCCATGATGAGAATAACGAATGCAACATAGGAGATAAGGTTAAAATTATGGAAACCAGGCCATTAAGCAAAGATAAAAGATGGAGACTCGTTGAGATAATTGAGAAGGCCAAGTAAAATTCCGAAAGGAGGGTTTTGAATGATTCAGCAAGAAACACGGTTGAACGTGGCGGACAATTCCGGTGCAAAGGAACTACTGTGCATACGCGTAGTAGGCGGTTCCACCAGAAGGTATGGGAATATAGGAGATGTAATAGTTGCTACTGTTAAAGATGCAACGCCAGGCGGTGTTGTTAAAAAAGGTGAAATTGTAAAAGCTGTAATCGTAAGATCCGTAAAGGGCAAGAGACGTCCTGACGGCAGTTATATAAGGTTTGATGACAATGCAGCAGTAATTATAAAAGAAGATAAACAGCCAAGAGGAACCCGTATATTCGGGCCTGTTGCCAGAGAACTTCGTGAAAAGGATTTTATGAAAATAATATCCCTCGCACCTGAAGTGCTTTAAGGGAGGTGTTTTGAATGGCAAATGCAGAAATCAAAAAATTACACGTAAAAAAAGGAGATACCGTAGTTGTAATCTCCGGTAAAGATAAGGGCAAAAAGTCCAAAGTGCTTATAGCTTTACCAAAGGACGGCAAAGTGCTTGTTGAGGGTGTAAATATGAGCGTAAAGCATAAAAAACCCGGTAAGAACATGCAGCAGGGCGGAATAATACACCAAGAATCAGCAATATTCGGTTCCAAGGTAATGCTTTGGTGCGACAAGTGCAAAAAAGGCGTAAGATTGGGACATAGAATACTGGATGACAAGTCAAAGGTCAGATATTGTAAAAGCTGTGGCGAAGTATTTGATAAATAGTCTCTGAAGGGAGGTAAGAAGAAATGACCAGACTAAAAGAGAAATACCAGAATGAAGTGGCTCCTGCAATGATGCAGAAGTTTCAATATAAGAGTGTGATGCAGATACCAAAACTTGAGAAGGTAGTTATTAACATGGGTTTGGGAGATACTAAGGACAATGCAAAAGGGCTTGATTCCGCGGTATCAGAGCTTGGAACAATTACAGGACAGAAGCCGGTTATAACAAAAGCAAGGAAATCAGTAGCTGCATTTAAAGTCAGACAAGGAATGAATGTCGGTGCAAAGGTTACTCTTCGCGGTGACCAAATGTATGAATTCGTAGACAAGTTGTTCAATATAGCTCTTCCGAGAGTTAGAGACTTCAGAGGCGTATCGGCTAAATCTTTTGACGGAAGAGGCAATTACTCTCTTGGAATCAAAGAACAGCTCATATTCCCTGAAATTGAATATGACAAAGTTGACAAAATAAGAGGCATGGATATAATTTTTGTAACCACAGCCGAGACTGATGAGGAAGCAAGAGAATTCTTGAGACTCCTGGGAATGCCTTATGCAAGCTAAATAACTGCGCAAAGGAGGTAAAATTGTGGCAAAAAAATCAATGGTATTAAAGCAGCAAAAAGCGCCAAAGTATAAGACCAGAGCTTACACAAGATGCAAAATATGCGGAAGACCCCATGCATACTTGAGAAAGTTCGGAATATGCCGTATCTGTTTTAGAGAACTGGCATATAAAGGGCAAATACCAGGTGTTAAGAAAGCCAGCTGGTAATTTAAAAAGTTAGAAGCCGGAAGTCGCAGCGGGAGCTTTAGTGGCTAAAGATGGAAGGCATATATATAGTACTAATTAAGAAGTCGAAAGTTAGGGCTCAGGATGGTCGAAAAATCGGACCTCTGGCCTCGGACATCAGATATCTGAAAAGGGAGGTTAAGATTAATGGTTACAACTGAACCAATTGCTGATATGCTAACCAGAATCAGGAATGCTAATACAGTCAAGCACGATACTGTTGATATTCCTGCGTCAAATGTAAAAAAAGCTATAGCGCAGATTCTGCTTGATGAAGGATATATAAAGGATTACGAGTTAATCGAGAATGGAAACATGAGCATAATCAAAATAGGTCTCAAATATGGATCGAACAAACAGAAGGTAATAACAGGTTTGAAGAGAATTAGCAAACCAGGGCTTAAAGTATATGCGAAAAATGAAGATATACCAAAGGTACTTGGAGGACTTGGCATAGCAATTATTTCAACATCCAAGGGCATAATGACGGATAAAAGTGCGAGACATCAGGGTGTCGGCGGAGAAGTGCTTTGCTACGTTTGGTAATATCTTATGTAAAGAGGAGGTGCAAGCATGTCACGTATAGGAAAATTACCTATAGCAATTCCCCAGGGAGTTGAAGTAAAAGTAGCTGATGACAATACAGTTACAGTTAAAGGACCAAAAGGTCAGCTTATAAAGAAGTTACATGAAGATATAAATATAGAGATGAAAGATGGCAAGGTAGTAGTAACAAGACCAACCGATCAGAAAATGCACAGAGCACTCCACGGACTTACCAGGGCACTTTTGAACAATATGGTTGAAGGTGTCTCAAAGGGATTTGAAAAAATACTTGAAATAAACGGTGTAGGATACAGGGCTGCTAAGTCAGGCAAGAAGCTTACACTTACAATGGGTTACTCACATCCGGTTGAAATGGATGATCCGGAGGGCATAACAACGGAGGTACCGACTCCAAACAAAATAATTATAAAGGGAATGGACAAGGAAAAGGTTGGAACACATGCAGCAAATATCAGAGCGGTTAGAGAGCCTGAGCCATATTTAGGGAAAGGCATCAAATATTCGGACGAAGTGATAAGACGTAAAGAAGGTAAAGCCGGTAAGAAATAAATAGCAAAGGGGTGACACAGGGTGATAACTAAAGTCAGTAAAAACAGCACAAGGCAGAAAAGGCATTTAAGAATGAGGAAAAAGGTTACAGGAACAACAGAGAGACCAAGATTGAATGTTTACAGAAGCCTTAACAATATATATGCACAGATAATCGACGACATAAAGGGTGTTACTTTAGTATCAGCCTCAACTCTGGATAAGGAGTTAAAGGATGATCCAGGTCATGGAGGAAACAAGGAATCAGCTAAAGCCGTGGGAACTTTGGTAGCTAAGAAAGCTATCGAAGCCGGTATTAAGCAGGTTGTTTTCGACAGAGGCGGATATATATATCATGGCAGAGTTAAGGAACTGGCTGATGCAGCAAGAGAAGCCGGATTGGAATTCTAGGATAAGGGAGGGAAACAGATGCAGCCAATAGATGGAAGTAAACTTGACCTTAAGGAAAAGGTTGTTGCTATAAATAGAGTTGCGAAGGTTGTTAAGGGCGGTAGGAACTTCAGATTCAGCGCCATAGTGGTAGTCGGAGACTTAAATGGCTATGTGGGAGTCGGTACCGGCAAATCAGTAGAAATACCTGAAGCTATAAGAAAAGGTATGGAGGATGCCAAAAAGAACATGATAAGGGTACCCATGGTCGGAACTACAATACCCCATGAGGTAACCGGAGTGTCCGGTGCAGGTAAAGTGCTCCTCATGCCGGCAAAAGAAGGTACCGGTGTTATAGCCGGGGGTCCTGCCCGTGCAGTCCTTGAACTGGCAGGTATAAAGGATATAAGGACGAAATCCTTGAGATCGAACAATCCAAGAAATGTGGTAAATGCGACAATTACAGGACTTGCTTCATTGAAAACAGTTGAAGACGTGGCTAAGTTAAGAGGCAAAGCAGTTGAAGAGATATTAGGCTAGGAGGGAAATACCTTGGCTAAACTTAAAGTCAAACTTATAAAAAGTATAATCGGTAGGAAAGATGACCAGATTGCTACTGTAAAGGCTCTGGGACTCAAGAAAATGAACAGTGAAGTTGAACACAATGATACACCTCAGATAAGAGGTATGATTCAAAAAGTTATACATTTGGTTGAAGTAAAGGAAATGTAATCAAGGAGGTGTAAATATGAAATTACACGAGCTTAAACCTGCAGAAGGTACAACGAAGTCAAAGAAAAGACTTGGAAGAGGTACGGCAACAGGTCAGGGCAAAACAGCAGGCAAAGGCCAAAAGGGGCAGAAGTCCAGGTCCGGCGGCGGTGTGCGGATTGGATTTGAAGGCGGACAGATGCCATTGTATAGAAGACTGCCGAAGGTTGGATTCACAAATATATTTAGGAAAGAATATGCTGTTGTCAACCTAAGTGACCTTGAAAGATTCGACAATGGAACTATTGTAAACCCGGAAGTATTAAAAGAAGCAGGATTGGTAAATGCTATGCTTGCCGGTGTTAAAATACTTGGCAATGGTGATCTTACAAAGAACTTAACAGTACAGGCACACAAATTTAGCAAAACAGCTGCAGAAAAAATAGCAGCAGCAGGAGGAAAGGTAGAGGTGATTTAGGGTGTTTAATACATTAAGAAATGCTTGGAAGATTCCGGATCTGAGACAAAAAATGCTTTTTACACTCGCTATGCTTATAATTTTCAGACTCGGAAGCTTCATTCCTGTACCTGGTATGGATACCGTTGCTTTG
>JAQVFD010000108.1 GCA_028697435.1 Clostridiaceae bacterium | reverse complement strand
CGAAAACTCAACCTCTACCATAGTGTTTGTGATTACTTTTGGATCCCGTGCGACTGTAGGTCCTGTTTTGTCCTCGGTCTTTCCTCTGAATTCCTTTTTTATTTCTTTGGTTATACTGTTTCCATAAACTGAGCCGTCTTTCATATCTTCTACTATTAGAGTATATTTCTCACCTGCTTCCTGGCTTTCAGTCACAAGATACACAGAATCCCATAAACCGTCATCATCTCTGTCCTTAACTTCTGCCGATTCCACCTCCAGGCTTCCTCCACTATATGTTACTCTATAGTTGTCTTCGTCCTGGGCGGTATATCCATCCAACCCGTTGCTGTCAGAAAACTCGAGAAGCAGCCTTACATTGTTCAGAACAGTCAATTTTGTCAGTTTAGGCGCACTTGTATCTTTTTTCCCTGAAAACTTTTTTGTAATTGATTTGGTTGCCACTCCATCTCCATTCTTTATCCCGCGGATTTTCAGTTCATAGGAATGTCCCGAATCAATTCCCTCCGTAGCAAGTCTTACCTTGGTATTTGTACTGTCAAGTTCCGCCGCCTTTACGTTTGCTCCGGAAATTGTATAAGTCCCCGTATCCTGTGCTGTCTCATTATCCAGTATCCTGTCAAAGGTCAGCTCTACAAGATCTGTATCCTTGCACTCCACCTTAATAAGCTTTGGACCTGTTTTATCTTTCTTCAATCCTCTGAAGCTATAGTCCTTATCATTAAATTCCAATGTGTATCCGGTATTTTCCTTCATTGCCGAGGTATCGATTACTAGGGCATATTCGTTTTTCATGGTGACCTTGACTATGTTGAGGCTACTGATTTCATACAGGTCTTCATCCTCAGCATCCGATCCCTCTACCGATTCCTTAAAGACAACTTCTACCTTGGTGTTTGAAATAGCCCTTACATCCTTTACTTCCGCTTTCAATTCCCTGGAATACAATCCAAGAGATACTGCATCTCTCTTATCCACATCTCCAATATCCACCAGGTGTTCAATAAGCTTCTTACGGGAGTTTTTCATATTAGTATTTAGAGCTTCAACTGTAGCAATAGCGAGACTTTTTACTGTAAAGTTCTTGGTATCAGCTACTTTATCCATGCCCTTTTCTTCTGCAAATTCAAGCACTTCATCCCAGTCAAAATCTCCCTTACCGTCAATTTTCTGCCTATAACCTAAGCTTTCCAGCAACACCTTATAATATGCCTTTGAGTCAATAAGGCTGTAAGGCATAAAATTCACACCATCGCCAATCCATCCCAGGTCAGGATGTTCCTTCAGATAACGCAGCACATTTCTGCCCTCTTCCCAGGCAATAGCACCGGCATCCTTAAAATTTTTTCCTTCATAATAGTCTAATGCATCCTGCTCCAGACCTTTAAGCCTTAGAAACATTATTGCTGCCTGCAGCCTGCTGGGTCGTGTGTCAAGGTATTCTTGATCTACGACTCCGGTATGACCCTTTAGTATCCCCAAGTCCCTGCATATGCGCCCTTCATAACCGATATCCTCATCAGCAAAAAGCTGAATCGGCATTACTGCCCCAAAAACCAATGCAAGAATTGTAAGAACAGTTACAAGTTTTCCTACCATCAAACGTACCTCCTTAATTTCAAGTGCTTATTAAAATAATTAATAATGCACTTTTTTGATGTTTAACTTCTTAATAATTAGATATGACTGTATCCTTGCAAACTGTACTGCTTTGATGATTTGTAACATACTCTTAACAGCTCTGTAATAATTGGCGGCAACATCATTGTTTCTCTCATTTTATAGCACAAGCCATTTTCTTTCAATAAATACAGTTCGTCCCATTTCTACTAAATTCTTGGTTTGCAGTCATTTGCCGTATAATCCTGTTTTTTTATGGGATACTTTAAAGGACTTGTAATAGCTGATTATTTGATGTACAATTTCAATAACAAATTAATATATATGGTAGAGTAGGCTTACATGCGTAAAGTGCTGGTTGTACGGGAAGTTGACACCAGACGAAAAGCCCCTGGGCTTGCGGTATGTATGCTGCATTCCGCTGCCACTTGAGAGCATCCCTCTTTAAGTGGTCTATTTGCCATTTAAAGAGAGGAGGTGATTGTATGAGTAAGGCTAAGACAATTGCTTTTGTCGGTTTACTCGTATCAATGGAAATCATATTTACCCGTTTTCTATCCATTCAGACTCCGATAATAAGAATTGGCTTCGGGTTTATACCTATCGCTTTTACAGCCATAATGTTCGGTCCGCTTATTGGTGGAACAGCTGCTGCAATTGCTGATATAATAGGAATGCTGATTTTCCCCAAGGGGCCGTATTTCCCGGGATTTACATTGAGCGCATTCCTGACCGGCGCCATATACGGACTGTTTCTATACAGAAATCCGGCTACAATTATAAACATAGCAAAAAGTGTTTTAATGATTACAATTCTCGTTGACCTTGGAATGAATACTCTATGGCTGTCCATGCTTACCGGAAATGCAGCGGCAGCACTTCTGATACCAAGAATCTACAAAAGCGCTATCATGCTTCCGGTTCAAATAGTGGTAATAAATGTGCTGTGGAAATACATCGGAATTCATATCAATAAATCCGGTTACGCAAAGGAAAACTAAAAAAAGGCTTGGAGTCAACTGACTCCAAGCCTTTTTTCTTCTATTTAGGCCTCTAAATGAATATATTATAACGAAATGAAAAGAGGTGAGCATTATGTCTTGTGCTGAAAGCAACTGTTATGTAGTGCAGGGAGGGGATACTCCATATATTATATCAAAATTATATAATATTTCTCTGGATGACCTGATGGAATCCAACCCGGATTTGGATCCTGACCATTTACTCCCGGGGCAGATTTTAACCATACCTCTGGCGGCACAGTCTGAAGACTGCCCTTGGGGTGCGGCAACATATATCGTAGAAAAAAACGATACCTTTTACTCTATTGCTATAAAACATAAAATGCGTTTGTCCGAATTGCTCAAAGCCAACCCCAATATCAATCCCGATGCACTGCTCCCTGGTCAGAGTATCTGTCTTCCGATGATATCTGCAAGCTTTACCAATGAAACCTATAGGGTCAAATTTATATATCCTTACCTCTGGAGCAGGTTTAATAATGAGAGATATGAAGGAATAGACGGATTTGTGCAGGTATCTGCAATTGCTAATGATGCGTCCCCGGAGGAGCTATGCAAAAAAGAAGCGTACCATAAGTTAAAACCTTATGGTACTCAACCAATTATAATTATGAGTGAATTGAACGGTCGTGAAGCCTGCTATATCATTCCTTCTGCCGACCAACCCATGGAGATGCGCGGTCAGTCTGCCTTTATTGCCGCTTATGAAAAACCCGTTGAGATTAAAGGCATAAGTTATAAATACTTTGTCCTATGGGCTGATAAAGATCATCTGCAGGATATTATCAATACCCTTGAATTCTTTTAAATTGTCTTTGCAATTATTTCCCATATTACCGGCTTTTCAAGTCCATATTTCCATGAAGCTATACCGGCAAGCTTGTACTTGTTCACTAATTCAGCCTTTAGTTTTATGGATTTTTCATCTTCCAGCCATATCTTATAGGTTGCAGTGCCTTGCTTATATGTGACATAGTATTGTCCGCTTGCCGAATCCCATATTTTTGATGCTTTGTTTTCTGCAATGGCTTTCTCCGCTTCCTCCATAGAAATAGCTTTGGAGGTTACTGTCGGTTTGTTGCTGCCGCTAACGTACTCCTCCTTCCAAAGCCTTGTATAGAAGGGTACTCCCAGCAGAAGCTTTTCATTAGGTACCTCTGCCAGTACTCTCTTCAAACTCTGTTCAACCCAGGACAGCTGAGCGACAGATCCACTTACAGGACTTCCGCCCCAATGCTGATCATAGGTCATAAGTGCAACATAATCAACAACCTTGGATAATGCAGCCCTGTCAAAGCTTTCGGACCAATTGGAGTTCACCGCAATTATAGACACGTCAACAGACAGCACCAGACCATTATCCTTTGTCTGTTTGGAAAGTTCCTTCATAAACTGTGTAAATGCATTTTTATCCTTTATATACATGTTTTCAAAATCGATATTTATTCCATCAAGCTTATACTTCTTTGCACTGCTCATAAGAGAACTTATGAACTTTGCTCTTGTGCTTGCATTGCCAAGCATTTTGCTTGTCAGTTCAGAATTAAACTGATTATCTACCAGAACCCAGACCTTATATCCGTTTTTATGAGCCCAGTTGATGTAGCTTTGGCTTCCTCTGTCTTCCAAGTCGCCTTTTTCATTTGCGAGAGTAAACCATGTGGGAGAAACTACATTCAGACCTTCAATTTTCTTTACATTTGACATATCGGGTGAATCTTTCCAGATATAATGCCAGGTAAGGTTTATTTTTGTTCCCGAAGCAAAATCAACACCATATTCCGGAATACTGTTGTATACCGCCCAATTGCCCCCTGTGTTTTTTAAAAAAATGTTTTTCTTTACTGTATATCTGTCACCCTTCTCAAGGACCAGTTCATAGGTTGCTTCGATTTCCGCAAGATATTTTGATTTGTTTATGACCGCAAAGCTCCCATTTCCCATATGCTTGCTGTCAACAAGTCCCTTCGGATACTGAGTTTTAAGCTGCTCAGACCTATTTACATTCAGTATGGCTTCTCTTCCGATAGAAAGCGACATGGGACCGTCAAAGCTTAAATCCCCTTCACTTAGAGATTTCAAAATATTTTTTTCATAATCCTCTGCAAAAGTTGTTAGATATTCATCTCCGGCTTCTCCGGAAGTCTCCCTGACTTTCAGCATCCTTCCTATTACAGCTGCTGCCTGTGCCCTTGTAGCTTTTCCTTTTGGACCGAATCTTCCGTCGGGCAGTCCCTTGATTATGCCTAATTCCGTTACTATATCAATGCTCTCCTTATGCCTGTAGTATTGCGGTATATCACTGAAACTGAGCTTTTCCCCGCTAACATCGGCATTTTGTACGGTTTTTGCCGTAATAACCGCCATTTCCTCCCTGGTTATTTCTCTATAGGGATAAAAATAATAACCGCTGAAAATGGACAGCAAACCATGCTCCTTGGCCGCGGTAACATATTTATGACTCCAGTGCTTGTTCGTAATATCACTATAGCTTTCTACAAATTCATCCTTCACAGCAATTCCTGCAGCTCTCACGATCATAGCTACAAACTCTTCCCTTGATATGCTTTTTTCAGGCAGCATTGAAGTGCTGCTGTAACCCTTCATAATATCCATATAGCTCAACTCAAGTATTTCTGCTCTTGCCCAGTGTTTAGCTATATCTTTAAAGTTATATGAATTGTCCTCAAAAAAAAGCAGTTCATTTTTAGCAGTCTGCTTGTCCAAAAGAGGCGCATCAGCATATGTGTCTCCATTTTCGTCAGCAAAAGCAGAAAAACTGAAGTTCAACGCAAACACTATCATCAAAAAAAATAAAAAATATCTTATGGCACTTTTCTTCATTACCTCACACTCCCCATAACATTATACCAATTATGTAAACTATAATTGTTACAGGAAGTTTTCAAAAAAAAAGAAAAAAGTGCCAAGCACTTATCAAAACTTGTTTTTTATTGCTGCTATTATTACAAAAGCTATCGCCGCACCTGCACCGACCTGTATTACATTGCCCAATATACTGAACAGCGGCAGTGTTATATTCCAAGTTATCACTGCTTCTGCAGCATAATATCCCATTATCATCCAAATTCCCGCCGCAAACATTCCCAATCCGTTCTTTACAGAACTCTCGCCCTTCGAACCTCCAAGGTTTGCTATACTCCCTGCAATCAAGCCCATTCCTGCTTTAATAACAAATGTGTATGGAGCCCATACCGAAAAACCTGAAAGTATATCAAACATAGTCATGCCTAATGCTCCGGACAGGGCGGCATATTTTCTGCCAAAAACAACTGCTGTCAGAAATATCATGCTATCCCCCAAATGTATGACTCCACCATTTCCATAAGGTATATGAATAGCCCAGGCGGCTACAAAAGTCAGTGCTGATAAAAGTCCCATCTGCACTAAGCCTCTTATTTTCAAACTGGTGCTGTTGTAATTAGAATTTTTTGTTTCCATTTAAACGACGCCCCCAAAAATACGTACTCTACTGATTTTATTATACAGGAGCTGCCGGCGGGAACAATATGGAATCTGCATTTTTACGCGCTGTTTATTCAGTTTCTGTTCGATTGTATCGATACAATCACTTTTTCCTTTTCCGGTATTTTTACATAATCAATATAATCAAGCCCTGCAAGACCTAAATGTGTTGCAACCTGTTCTATGGTATACAAAACTACTATCTCTGTTATCTGAAGCCTTAAAATCCTTTCTTCTATAGGCGTAAGAACAGAAGCCAGTTGTTGTTTTATTGAAAGATCAAGACTGAAAGGTTTTCCATAAGCCGTAGAAAGCCGGAAAAACAGCAGTGAATCTATTTCCACATCGCAGAGCCAATCGTTAAAGAATTCATTCAATTCCTTATTGATTTCATTGAAAAGTGCTTCTTTGGATTGTTTGTCTATGGTAGCATTTTTGAAGTTTTTTGTATGTTTTTTTAAAGGATTTATGAATAATGCGCATATTATAACAGGATAAAAATCCTTAGCCTCATACAAAAGCTTCTTGTATTCCTCCGCACCTATTATCTTTTTTCCGTTAATATACTTCATTAATGCTTCAATGTTCTCAGAAACGTAATAATTCAAGAAAAGTGTCTTCAATGTGCTTATTACGCCCCGTAATACTATGCTGTAAATCTCTGAAGGAGTTTTGCTGTCGTCAGCTATTCTCAGCTTACCTTTTGCATATGGGCTTTTCCTCATGTTCACACCTCCAAAAGATTCTAAGGAAATTAAATGAACCTCTGTGCCCTTTTCCCTATATATCTAATTATTTACAATTTATTTATAACTATTCAATATTTACCGTACATGAATTGATTAATTTACCAAGTATAAGTAAAATATAAATATAGGCACGGGGTTACGGGGTTTCGAGGTTACGGGGCAGGGACGGTCGGTGCTCGTCCAAATGTGGCGCCGGGTAAAAAGCCGAAAGGACATTTTATTATGAAAAGTA
>JAQVFD010000107.1 GCA_028697435.1 Clostridiaceae bacterium | reverse complement strand
CTGTCTTTATAACCTGAGGACCTGTTATGAACATTTGGCTGGTCTTATCTACCATGAAAGTAAAATCTGTAATTGCAGGTGAATAAACAGCTCCTCCTGCACATGGTCCCATAATTACCGATATTTGCGGAATAACCCCTGATGCAATTGTATTTCGATAAAATATCTGACCATATCCTGAAAGGGCATCAACACCTTCCTGTATTCTTGCTCCGCCGGAATCATTCATGCCTACTACAGGTGCCCCCGTTTTCATGGCCAAATCCAATACCTTGCATATTTTCTTGGCATGCATCTCACCAAGGGAACCTCCAATAACAGTAAAATCCTGTGCGTAAACATATACTAATCTTCCGTCTACAGTACCGTAGCCTGTAATAACACCTTCAGCAGAAGCATCTACAGCTTCCATTCCGAATTCATTGCATCTGTGTTTTACAAATGCATCCAGCTCTACAAAGCTGTCCGGGTCCATAAGCAGGTCAATTCTTTCTCTTGCAGTGAGCTTACCTGATTTGTGCTGCTTGGCTATCTTGTCAGCTCCACCACCTGCTGTGATTTTTTCCAGCATGCTGTGCAAATCGTTGATCTTTTCCATTGACATAGAATCTCCTCCACTTTCTTAATGCTATTCCATTCTCTCACATAGCTCTATCAAAACACCATTTGTACTCTTAGGATGAAGGAATGCTATTTTAGCACCACCGGCTCCATATCTTGGTTTTTCATCTATGAGCCTTATACCTTTTATTTTCATTTCTTCCAATGCCGACTCAATGCTATCCACCTTAAATGCTATATGTTGAACTCCCTGACCCTTGGCTTCGATGAATTTTGCGATTGGTCCTTCGGGCGATGTAGATTCCAACAGCTCTATCTCAGTATCCCCTACAGGCAGGAATGCCACTCTTACCTTTTGCTCAGGAACTACTTCAGTTCCATGGAGCTCCAGCCCCAATACATCTTGATAAAGCTTTACCGCTTCATCAAGATTACTGACTGCTATGCCAATATGATCTACCTTTCTTACCAATTGAATACCTCCTTTCATCCGTTGTAATACAATCTTTATCATAAATTATTTGTTATATAATAAATAATTTAAAATTTATGTCTTTGGTTTTCGGTAAATTCGTCCATTAATCTGTCTGCAGCCGAATAAGGGTCCAACTGTTTATCCATTACTTTTTGTATTAGTTCATTAATAATGTTGGTATTCTCACTCATGCTGTGCACAGTCCTCATAATTGAATCTCTGAAAATATCCATTACTTCTGCTTTTAATCTGTTGCTTTTTTTCTTTTTATAGCTTCCGCTCTTATTCTCGTATTCCCAATGCTCTTCAACAAGCCTTATAAGCTCTTCGATACCCCCATTATCTCTTGCAATAATATTCAATACGGGAGGTCTGTATTCTTCACTTCTGTTGAAATCCAGCATGGCTTCTATTTCGGCGGCTGTACGATCAGCACCATCTCTATCGGATTTATTAACCGCAAAAATATCTCCAATTTCCATAATGCCTGCCTTTATTGCCTGTATGTCATCTCCCAGCCCCGGTACCATAACCATTATAACAGTATCCGCAAGTTTTACAATATCAATTTCTGACTGTCCTACTCCTACTGTCTCAATAAATATGTAATCCATCCCAAAGATATCCAGTATCTTGACAGCTCCATGAACTGCCTTTGACAAACCTCCCAATGCTCCTCTGGTACCCATGCTTCTTATAAAAACTCCCGGATCGGTATTCAGATCAGTCATCCTTACCCTGTCTCCCAGGATTGCTCCGCCTGTAAAGGGACTTGTAGGATCAACAGCAATTATACCTATCTGTTTTCCCTCTTTTCTGAGCTGTTTGGCCAGTTTGTCTGTTACAGTGCTCTTACCAACTCCAGGTGCCCCGGTAATCCCAATAATTCTGGCATGACCCGTCATACCATAGCACTCCTTGATTATTTGAACTGCTTCTGATTCACCATTCTCCATCATGGAAATCAGTCTTGCGGCAGCTCTCTTGTCCTTTTTCAGCAGACCTGCCTTAATATCCATATATATCTCCTGTTACTTTCTTTTAATATTGTTCCTTATAAAATCAATTGTCACAGACGTAGGGGTTCCCGGTGTAAATATCCCCGCAACTCCTGCTTCTATAAGCCCGGGAATGTCATCCTCAGGTATTACACCTCCGCCAACTATCAGCACATCATCAATACCCTTTTCCTTAAGAAGATTCACAACCTTCGGAAAGAGATGGTTATGTGCCCCTGACAATATGCTCATAGCAACACAATCTGCATCCTCTTGTATAGCTGTCTCAACTATCTGCTCCGGGGTTTGTCTGAGCCCCGTATATATGACCTCCATACCTGCATCTCTAAGAGCTCTTGCAACAACCTTTGCGCCCCTGTCATGACCATCAAGTCCCGGTTTTGCAACTACCACTCTGATTGGTCTATCCAAATTCATAACCTCCCAACATTTATTCTATTTTAATCTCTTATTCTATTAATAAAGCTTCGAAGCCCCGCCCCAACACCTCGTGTCTCATGTCAAGGGCCTCGCATCTCGAATTTATAGTACTATAGATTGCTGATATTCACCGAATACTTCTCTTAATACTCCGCAAATCTCACCAAGTGTGGCATATTCTTTAACGGCTTGCAAAATTAGAGGCATAAGATTATCATCACCTTTTGCGGAATTCTTTAATGCTTCCAGTGCAGCATTTACCTTTACATTATCTCTCGTCCTGCGAAGTTCGACAAGCTTCTGCTTCTGAAGTTCTCCCACTTTCGGATCAACTTTCAGAAGTCCTTTAGGTGCTGATTCCTCTACCTGGAACTTGTTCACTCCGACTACTATTCTATCCCCTGCTTCAATTTCCTTCTGGTATTTATATGCACTATCCTGTATCTCCTTCTGTATGTATCCTCTGTCTATAGCTTTTGCCGCTCCTCCCAGTTCATCTATTTTGTCTAAATAATTCATTGCCTTTTGTTCAATCTGATCTGTCAGACTCTCAATGTAGTAAGATCCTGCAAGAGGGTCTACTGTCTCAGTCACACCACTTTCATAAGCTACAATTTGCTGTGTTCTTAATGCAATCCTTACCGAATCTTCTGTGGGAAGAGCAAGAGCTTCATCCCTGGAATTGGTGTGAAGTGACTGGGTTCCTCCCAATACTGCTGCCAATGTCTGCATTGCTACCCTAACAACATTATTATCAGGCTGCTGGGCGGTCAGTGTACAGCCGGCTGTCTGAGTATGGAACCTTAACATCATTGACCTGGGATCCTTAGCATTGAATCTGTCCTTCATTATCTTAGCCCAAAGTCTTCTGGCTGCTCTGAACTTTGCAACCTCTTCCAGAATCTCGTTATGGGAATTGAAGAAGAAAGATAATCTGGGTCCGAATTCATCTACATCCAATCCTGCTTTTACTGCAGCTTCGACATAAGCAATCCCATCGGCAAGCGTAAATGCCACCTCTTGGGCTGCAGTTGAACCTGCTTCTCTGATATGGTATCCGCTGATAGATATTGTATTCCATTTTGGAACGGACTCCGAACAGTATTCAAAAATATTAGTTATTAGCCTCATGGAGGGTTCCACAGGGAAAATATATGTTCCTCTTGCTATGTATTCTTTAAGTATATCATTCTGTATTGTACCTGAAAGTTGATTTGGCGCAACCCCCTGCTTTTCCGCAACTGCAATGTACATTGCAAGCAGTACTGAAGCAGGAGCATTTATTGTCATTGATGTGCTTACCTTATCAAGTGGAATGCCATCAAAGAGTATCTCCATGTCCTTAAGGGAATCTATTGCAACTCCGACCTTACCTACTTCCCCTTCAGAAAGTGCCTGGTCGGAATCATAGCCTATTTGTGTCGGAAGGTCAAAAGCCACGCTTAGTCCTGTCTGACCTTGTTCTAAAAGATATTTATACCTCTTATTGGATTCTTCTGCAGTTGCAAAACCCGCATATTGTCTCATAGTCCAGAATTTTCCCCTGTACATTGTAGGCTGAACTCCTCTTGTATAGGGATAATCTCCGGGATTAGACAAATCCCTGCCATAATCCAGATTTTCTACATCTACAGGTGTATATGCCCTCTTTACCTTAATACCGGAAGAAGTTTCAAATTCCTTCTTTCTTTCAGGTCGTTTGGCAATTACTTTTGTGTTGACAGTGTTTTCCCACTCTTCATGGGACTTCTTCAGTTGTTCCAGCTTTTCCTTGTCAAACATATTTACCCTCCTTATTATTTAAAAATTCCAATGAATAAGTATCTAAAATAGCTTAACATTACAATAATTTTGTAAGCCAAACAATTTTGAAGTAAAAAATTCATTTAAAAATCAATTCTGCAAGTTTTCCTTCTTTATTTATATTACCATATTTATTAGCTAAATTGTGCAACATTTTTGAATATTTTTTGCATTTTTTAATTATTAATAAACAACCTATAATGTGAAAATTTTTATTCCTTTATGTTTGAAGTTTTTTGACCTGTTCTTTCTAAAAACCTTGAAAGCCTGATTATATATCTTTCATGGGTGCCTTCTCCAATTTTCTCCTGCTCATCATAAGATTCAACCCTAAAGGTAAGTTTTTTCTCCTCTATGCTCACAAGCTCAGCCTTGGCAGTGACTTTCATGCCAACAGGAGTTGCGGCAAGATGCTTCACGTTCAAACTGAGTCCGACAGTAGCAAGATCTTCCCCCAGATATGGATCCACTGTATTAAGTGCAGCGCTTTCCATTAATGCTATCATCATAGGAGTTGCAAAAACCCTTACACCTCCGCTTCCGAATCTGACTGCTGTATCATCTTCGCTAACTACCTTTTCCACTTGGGCGGTCATCCCAACCTTCAAATCACAATCCAATAAAATCACACTCCTATATTTTTTTATGCAAAGTAAAAGCCCAGCCTTTATGAAGGCCAGGCTTTCGTATTCTACGCATTAGCAAACACTTCTTCGAATTCGCCCTGATCAAGCTTTTCTTTCTCAAGGAGAGCCTGGGCTACCCCATGAAGCTTATTGATGTTCTCCCGTAAAAGAGTTTCTGTCTTATGATAAGCAGTGTCTATAATCTTTCTTATTTCTTTGTCAATCATAGCTGCTACTTCTTCGCTGTAGTTTCTTGTCCTTGTAAGATCTTTTCCTATGAAGACCTCGTCATGCTCCGATCCAAAGGTCATTGGCCCAAGGTTCTCACTCATGCCGTATTCGGTTATCATTTTCCTCGCAATACCGGTGGCTCTTTCTATGTCATTCCTTGCTCCTGTGCTTACATCGTCAAGCACAAGCCTTTCAGCGACTCTCCCACCAAGAAGGCTTACTATCTGTTCTTCCAGCTCTGATTTTGACATGTAGAACTTATCCTGCTGCGGTAAAGATATTGTATAACCCCCAGCCCTTCCTCTCGGAATAATGGATATCTGATGTACAGGGTCTGCGTTTGGCAGGAGCTTTTGTACAACTGCGTGACCCGCCTCATGGTAAGCTGTAAGCTTCTTATCATGCTCACTGACCACTTTGCTCTTTTTCTCAGGTCCTGCAATCACTCTGATTGTAGCTTCATCAAGGTCTATCACTTCAATCTTTTTCTTGCCCTTTCTTGCAGCCATCAATGCAGCCTCGTTCATTACATTTTCAAGATCTGCGGGAGTAAAGCCGGTGGTCCCCTTTGCCAAAGTTTCCAGATTTACATCCAGTGAAAGGGGCTTATTCCTTGCATGTATTTTCAGAATCTCTTCTCTTGCCTTAACATCAGGTATACCAACTGTAATTTGTCTGTCAAAACGCCCCGGTCTTAAAAGTGCCGGATCCAGTATATCAGGTCTGTTCGTTGCTGCGATGATAATAATCCCCTCATTTACACTGAAGCCATCCATCTCAACAAGCAGTTGGTTCAAAGTCTGCTCTCTTTCGTCATGTCCTCCCCCGAGACCAGCGCCTCTATGTCTGCCCACCGCATCAATTTCATCAATAAATATTATGCAGGGTGAGCTTTTTTTCGCTTGCTCAAAAAGGTCTCTGACTCTGGATGCGCCTACCCCAACAAACATTTCTACAAAGTCAGAACCGCTTATGGTAAAGAAGGGTACACCCGCCTCACCTGCAACTGCTCTTGCAAGATATGTCTTACCGGTTCCCGGAGGTCCCACAAGAAGAACCCCTTTTGGTATTCTTGCTCCCAGTTCAATGAACCTTCTGGGCTGCTTAAGGAAGTCAACAATCTCTCCCAATTCCTCTTTCTCTTCATCGGCACCGGCTACATCGGTAAAAGTAATTTTCTTCTTATCTTCAGTTTGCAGCTTCGCACGACTCTTTCCAAAAGACATTACCCTGTTGCCTCCCCCTTGGGATTGCTGAGTCAGTACAAAGAAGAATACTATAAATATAATAATCAGCACTATTGACGGCAATATCGAAAACCAAGCCGCCGCTGCTGTTTTAATCTCATATTTAACATCCAGCCTGTCTCTCTCTATATAATCCTGAACCAGCTTATTAAACTCAGTACTTGGGACAATTGCTTCAAAGCGTCTTGTATTTGAAATCTTGCCGCTGACAATAGACATTCCGTTGTTATCCGACACTGTAACTTCTTTTACTCTACCGCTTTCTATTTCTGCGACCAACTGAGTATAGGACAGTCTATCTTTAGCAGGTTCAGCATTTTGAATTATCAATACAAACATATATATAATGATAATTATCAATATATAAAAGCTTATGCCCCTTACAAATTTCTTCAACATTTACCCTCCTCCCTAGAGATATGAATCAACAAACAACAAAGATATTTTAGCATAATGAATCTGAAATTACAATATTTCTTCAGTCGCGAGTCACGAGTCGCTAGTCTCTAGACTTAGGTATTCCTTCGAAGCCCTTCCCTAACTCTCGTGTCTCGTGTCTGGTGTCTCATGTCTGAAATTTGTATATACCTCTGGTTTAAGCACACATACATAAGGAAGGTTCCTGTAGTTTTCTCCATAGTCCAAACCATAACATACGACAAACTCATCGGGGATTTTGAACCCTACATATTCTATATCTACTTTTGCCTTTCTCCTGTCAGGTTTAT
>JAQVFD010000106.1 GCA_028697435.1 Clostridiaceae bacterium | reverse complement strand
GTTTGTCAAGTATAAGTATTGGGGAAAAACAGTTTTTGTACTGGTTATGAGTATGATAATAATATGGGGCGGTCCCATGGAAGTCTACTCAATAACCTTTTCGGGTTCGTTGCCTATAGGAAGTTTTGTGCAGTTTGGAATGTATAAAGACAAGCCTATTGTATGGATGGTTGTACACAATGATGATAACGGGAGCATTTTGTTTTCAAAGGATATTATTGCAGCAAAAGCTTTTGATGCCAACGGCGATAAGGCAGAAGGCCGCGATAGCAAGTATAATACCAGAGTGGCTGAAGGCAGCAACTATTGGGCAAAAGCTAACTTATGTGAATGGTTGAACAGCGAGGAACAGACAGTGGATTATTCACATCAAAAACCTGATGCTGCTCATACTATGGGGGTATCCTATTCAGCCTTTGTAAGCGGTAAGAGCAGTATATTGACAGAGGATATGAGCTATGCGGATGAACCGGGTTTTCTTACAAACTTTCATGATAAGGAAAGGGCCGCAATACGGACAATATCTCTTCGTACATATCTGAATGAGTTTGATTTGACTGTAAAAAATGGTGGGAATCAGTCGTGGAATCTCAATGGAGACAATCGCAATGCCTATTATCAATTATCAAGCCATGAAATATTTTTATTGTCTGTTGATGAAGTAAAAACCTGGATCGAAGAAAACGAATTGAGTAGAACAGCACCCTGGTATACTGCCCCCAATGGCTGGCAAATCAATACCTATTGGCTGCGCACACCCGATTATAACTACGCATCGTCTGTCATGACAATTCCATCAAACAGCATAAGTGATCCAAAGGGGTTAAATGCGTATCATGCTAATGGTGTCAGACCTGCACTGTGCTTGAAACCGGGTTATTCAATGTCAGGACCGGGGACGGAATATCAGCCTTATGTTATTCGGTATGAAGTTCCGGAAGAAGATGCTGAAGGTGATATTTCCGATAAACCAAGTTTCTGGGCGGAGGAAGAAGTAACCAGAGCAATTCGGAACAACCTGGTGGATGAGAGTCTGCTCAGTCAGTATCAAAAGGATATTACCCGGCAGGAGTTTTCCACATTGGCCGTTAAGCTATATGAAGAGCTTAGCGGCAGGAAAGCAACCTATGATATGGTAACTCCTTTTTCCGATACAAATGATATAAGCGTCCTTAAAGCATACAACTTAAAAATAATTCAGGGTGTAGGAGGTGGCCGCTTCGCTCCAAATGAAAACATATCACGGGAACAGATTGCGGTGATGTTTTATAGAATTCTGGAATCAATCCTGCCTTCAAGGTCTGATATTCATCTAAAAACATCACATGAAATCAGGTTCTATGATAATAACGAGATTTCTGATTGGGCGGTTCACGGAGTTACAGTGATAAATGGTGAAAAGGTTATCCTGGGTACGGGAACCGGTTTTAATCCCAAAGGAACTGCAACAAGAGAGCAAGCCTTTATATTGGCTAACAGGATGTTTGAAAAATATCACAGATAATATTAATAAAATCATACTATGAAAGGGTGGTTAATAATGAAAGGAAGAAGAAAACTTTTGTTATTGGTTTTAGTTTACATGACAACGATTTTAATTCCATTGAATGTTCAGGCACAGGTTCATGAGTCACCTCAGATTCAATGGCAAAAGGCTTTCGGCGGCAGTGACAACACCGAAATATCTGAAGTGATACAGACTTCAGACGGTGGTTATCTGGCTATAGGCACAACCAATTCTCCGGACGGGGATATTACTACAAAACAGCGGGTGAAGGAGCCCGGTTCCGGCTTTCGTGAAGATGATGATTTGCTGGTTGTAAAGTTTGATGCCAGCGGAAATCCTGTCTGGCATAAGACTCTTGGGGGTTCAGCACGGGATATGGGATATGCTGTACGACAGCACAGTGATGGAACCTTTATACTGGCAGGTATGACATTTTCGAAAAACGGAGATGTTGTCAGTAATCAAAACAATCCGTCCTCAGACTTAGCGGTATGGATGGTAAAAATATCAGACAAGGGTGATATTCTATGGGAAAAAGTATTGCAGGATGTGGACACGGAAGCAAGAAAAGTGATAAGTCTTCACATTATCGACGAAGGGTACCTGTTGGGAATTGAAGGCGCAAAAAACGGCTTTCGTAATACATATGCGGTTAGGCTGGATTTTCAGGGAGATATAAGGTGGCAAAAAAGATTGCCCGGATATTATCTACATGATGTAGCACAGCTGAATAACGGGGATTTTATCTCTGCCGGTGATTTTGTTGCCCAGTTTTCACAGGAAGGAGATATTCTCTGGCAGGAGCCCTCTGTACAGGATAATCAAAGCATTTATGGAACCGCAGACGGCGGGTTTGTTTGGGCGGTTTCGGTGAGCCAATATCACAGGGAACTGATCGATCGATATGAGAGCGTTGCAAAACGAAGTTTCCCAATAGATTTGTATTCTGACACATATAACAATAGTCCGATTATTATGGTTGTTAAATTTGATAGCGAGAAAAATCCCCAATGGGCAAACTATCTTGGCGGAAGCCGGAATGAGTATGTTATAAGCATCAAGCAGACAAGTGACGGCGATTATGCTATTCTTGCACGCAGTGATTCCAGCGACGGAGATATCAGCGATTCAAAAGGGAACTCGGATTTCTGGTTGACCGGTCTGTCTTCTGAAGGTATATTAATATGGGAAAAGAGCTTAGGCGGAAGCAATGAGGATGAACCAAAAAGCTTGGTAGCAGAGGAGGACGGATTTGTAGTAGCCGGGTATACCAATTCTAATGATAAGGATGTGATAGGGCTTCACAATCCCACAAAAACCTATGCATATGACGGATGGATAGCAAAACTGGGATGGAGCGAAAATCCGGATACCTTCATAGGAAATTATCCCAGTTCCTGGGCACAGAAAGATGTGGATGAAGCCAAGGCTTTGGGTCTTATCTCAAGTAACTTGCTTGGAAACTACACCGAAAACATAACACGAGAGGATTTTAGTGAACTGGTGGTTCGAGTTTATGAAATCCTGATGAACCGTGCAGCGCCTCTACCCGAGGCAAATCCCTTTATTGATACGGTCAATCCCTATGTATTGAAAGCCCATGAGCTTGGAATTGTTACGGGAACCGGGAATAATATGTTTATGTCGAAGGACTTTCTGACCCGAGAACAGGCCTCATTGATGTTTTTCAGGCTTATGAACAAAATCAAACCGGGATTGGAGACAGATGTTTTTTCTCCCAAACTGTTTAAGGATCACAAAGACATCGCAGACTGGGCGGCAGATGCTGTTTATTATATAAATTACCGCGGAATCATTCAGGGGTCCAATAATCAAATGATGCCCAAAGGTGCTTTGACCAGGGAACAGGCAATTATTCTTGCCAAAAGAATGTATGAAAACATTGATAAATATCAACTGGACGAATTCAGACTGGCTCAGCAATCACCCATTATTGTTTCTGTCGGACAGACAATAAACATTAATGTTATCGTCCGCGGCAGTGATTTTTCAAATTCAGAAAAGACTACCATGTGGAAGGTGGATGATAACAGTATAGCAAGCATATACGGCGATATTGTGGGAGGGAGTACTAACTGGATTCTTGGAGAAGTTGCGGAAAAGACCGTCATAATATCGGGTTATAGTGCATCAGTTAAAGGTAATAAAGAAGGAACCACGAGATTGACCGTTTTTATCGGCGAAAGAAGTCAGGTTCAGTCAAGAACCTATGAAATTATCGTTCAAAGGTGAAGAAATGTTAATACCTTTGAAATGATAGCAATCTCATAATCAGTAAAACCATTTTTCGGGTTAAAATAAAAGCGAAAGTTTAGGAAGGCTTAGCTTGAAGGAGGTAACACAAGGAGAAAACAGCAGAAAAACAGCTTATAGGCGAAAGACAAAAATGCCTAAGTGATTATTATTGAAAAGTATTGTGAAAATAATTATACATGCTATAATATTAATGATAAGTCCTATTAATTAATAAAGAGTGGTGATGAATAGCGATTGAAAACAATTCTTATCACAAGCTTAGGCTTTTTCTTTCTGGGATTGGGAGCCATTGGTCTGTTTTTGCCTGTGTGGCCGACAACTCCATTTGTTTTAGTTTCTGTAGCATGCTTTTCATCATCCCCTCGTATATAAGCTCAGATTATGAAACTTTCTTTTTTCAGGGAGCATACCTTCTCTTTCTATAACGAGAAAAATGAACGCGTTTGGTGCAAGTTCCACTTCAAAACCCAGCAAGGAATTAAAAACCTATCCAATGAAGAAACCGAAAAAATAAACGGTATGGATCGTGAATATCATGGTAAAGACTTATATGAGGCTATCGAAAGCGGAGACTTTCCCAAATGGACCATGTATGTGTAGATTATGACTGAGGAGCAGGCAACTATTTCCGCCGATATGTAAACCGCCTAAGCAGGCCGGACTGCTGTTGTTAAAAATAAAAACTAGTTTAAATTGGAGGATAAATTATGATAAATCTATTTGCTATTGTTTTGCCCATAATTAAAAGTATTGTATTTGCAATTGTTGTACTTGTTGTCGGCTTGTTGATTATTAAGTGGCTTACAAAAATAGTAGAGGAAATAATTGACAAAAAGGGTTTGGACGCAACACTGAAGCCCTTTATAAAGTCAATAGTAAGTGCTGTACTAAAAGCAATGTTGATTGTGGCAGTAATAGGCATTCTCGGAATAGAGACAACTTCATTTGTTGCAATTTTCGGCGCTGCAGGTTTGGCCGTAGGCTTAGCTTTTCAAGGATCATTATCTAATTTCGCCGGTGGCGTACTTATACTCGTTACAAAACCATTTAAGGTTGGCGATTATATTGAATCTAATGGATATAGCGGAACTGTTGAAGCCGTTAGGATTTTGTATACTGATCTTGTAACGGTTGACAACAAGGTAATCCGAATCCCAAATGGGAACCTATCCAATGCAAGCTTGGTAAACTATTCTGAAAAGGATACGCGACGGGTTGATTTTCAGTTCAGTGCCGCTTATGAAGCAGATTATAATAAAGTTATCCGTGTATTAAAAGAAATTGTAACAAGTCATCCTAAGACACTGAAAGAGCCTGAACCATTTGTTAGAATGTCTGAACACGGAGACAGTGCTATTGTATACACTGTAAGGGTTTGGGCCAATTCTGCAGATTACTGGACCGTGCATTTTGATGTTATAGAAAAAGTGAAACAACGCTTTGATGAAGAGGGCCTGTCTATACCATATCCACAAATGGATGTGCATGTAAAAGAATAAGGGAGGAATAGCAGTAAAAAAAGCAAAAGAAGCCTCTGGAGCTGTAGCAGTAGCAGCAAACTATACCAATGCCAAAAATTTTTATCTTTCTATAGCAAGTGCAGTATTTGCATTAGATCCCAAAAGTGCTGTTGGAGGAGGGAATTTTGCATCAGCCATTGCATCATATTATGATGATTTGCTCATAGAAGGAAAAACAGAAAAAACATGGAGAAGTATTATGCGGATGCCATAAAAATATATAATTACGGATTGATACTATCGATTAAAGATGGAAAATTCAGCAAAGATGCTCTTTCCCTATTGGTAAGTTTGGGTAATATATATATGGACACAGGGAAAAAAGATAAATCATACACCTGTTTCAGAATGGCAATGGCAATAGAAAAAGGCTATTGGTCTGCTCGTAAAGCAATGTACAATTAATATATGTCGGAGAAAAAATTTAATGAGGCTCTTAAGCTAATATTGGAAGAAAGTGAGTTTACTGCATTTATAAAAGCCACCTCAGAAGTAAGCAGAGCTAAAGAAGAAGAGGAGAAGAAAAATCCAATACCGGAGGGAGAAACCGCAGATGAGGTGATGGAAAAGTATTTAGATGGTCTGGAAATAGTTGAGACCATATCCAAAGGCGGATTTTATGGGGGAAATAGATAAAGAAGCGCAAACAAAGCTTAAAGCCCTGATAAAAGAAGTTCAAATCAAGATGAAGTATACTGCTCCGAATATTAGTATGGTAGCTCAGTATTCTTCATTAAAATCAATATCCACTCCTGAAGGACAAGCTACTTTGCAGGCTTTTAACAGCGGCATAGAGAGCTATGGGTATAGAGCTGATTATTCAATAGCAGGAGCTCCAACCTTCAGTGACCAAGATAAAATATCTACCTGGGCATTAGAACACGTAAAATATATGAGTAAACTTGAAATAATTAAGGGAACCGATGGAAAGTTCATGCCAAAGGCAGTTACATCTGCCGAGATAGCCTCCGGTTATGCCAATACTACAAGAGAACAGGCTATTGCTATGAGCTTAAGGACATTTAATAAGTTTGGAAAATAAGTATCAAAGAAAGGACATCATTATAAAATTACATCCCCAGAAATTCATCTATTATGATTATCTCTGCTTCAACGCCTTTCATCTTCTTTAGATGAATATTAAGCGTGTTGCATATCCTTTCGGGGCTTGTACAATTATAGCAGTGATCTTCTTTAGCGGCACAAGGAGTATTATAGCCTAAACGTTTGGCATTTTGTGGGGCTGCGATATTACGAGCACGCCATATGGCTTTCTCAAGAGTGGGCTCAACTTTATTTGTACCAAATACAAAAAAGATTTTTTTATGCCCGAATAGAGAGCCGGCTACTCGATTTCCAGTCCCATCAATATTTACCAATTCACCGGTTTCAGCCACTGCATTTACCGATGTGAAAAAAGTATCTGTCGTAAGTGTTTTTTTGGCAATTTCGTTGAATTCTGACCCGGAATAATTCGACGGATCTACCACAGAATTGTTATTTGATAGGAGTTCTGCAAGATTCATTGACGCAAGGGTTGCCGAATCTCCGAACCCAACTGTAACTCCTCTTACATTTTCAACAATATAACTTGCTGCTATGACCGATGTTTCAAAGAATGAAACCTTATAGCCGTTATGCTCCAATGCTTGAATTAATTTTTTGTACTTCAATGTTGTTTTCTCCTTCTTATTCACATAGGGATTCGTTCAAGAATATATGGAACGACTTCGTCAGGGGAAATGTTCAACGCTAATGCAAATTCTTCGTTTAGGTTTTTTTCAGCGATTTTCATAATTTCTTCATCCGCCTTTGAAAGCTT
>JAQVFD010000105.1 GCA_028697435.1 Clostridiaceae bacterium | reverse complement strand
AGACTGTCAGCTGAAGTCCGGAATTATTGTACCTTTGAAGGAAAAAGATGAAATTATCGGTACACTTAAGCTATACTTTGCAAAAAGAAACGGAATATCCTTTACCCATGAAAAACTGGCCATAGGATTATCTCAATTGATATCAACACAAATAGAGATAAGCAAAGTAGGTAAACTGGAAGAGCTGGCTGTAAAAGCAGAAGTAAAGGCCCTTCAGGCTCAGATAAATCCACATTTTCTCTTTAATGCATTAAACACAATTATAGCTCTCTTAAGAATTAGTCCGGATAGCGCCAGAGAATTAATCGTTAATCTTTCAACCTATTTGAGGTATAACATAGACGAACCAAGCACCTTTGTTGATATCAGCAAGGAACTTCAACAGGTTAAGGCTTATGTGGAAGTAGAAAAAGCCAGGTTCGGAGATAAGCTTAATGTTACTTATGATATTGATGAAAGCATCAGGGTTAAAATTCCTTCACTTATTATACAGCCGATTGTGGAAAACTCAATAAAGCATGGAATACTAGAGGGTTCCGGCACGGGAAATATTATAATTTCTATAAAAAGGTATAGTATGGATGAAGTCAGAGTATCAATAGAGGATGATGGAATCGGGATACCTCAAACTATCATAGACAGCTTGCATTCGGGCAAAGTAAAGGGAAACAAGATAGGAATGTCAAATGTAGATAGCAGGCTTCGGCATATATATGGTGACGGGTTAAATATAGAACGTCTTGACGTCGGAACAAGGATCAGTTTTCTGCTTAATGCGAGTGCTTAATTGCCTGCAAATTTTTTTGGATGGGGTGGGCTTATGAATTGCATTATTGTTGATGATGAATATGCATCAATACAGGAATTAAGCTATTTTATTAAAAATTTTAGTTCAATTACTATATCGGAGACCTTTGATGACAGTGTCAAAGCCCTTGAATATGTCAAGAAACACGTGGTGAATGTCGTTTTTCTTGATATTAATATGCCTAAGTTAGACGGATTAACTTTCAGCAAAGTAATAAATTTATTGTCTGTTAAACCAATACTGGTATTTATCACTGCTTATAGTGAACATGCCCTGGAAGCCTTTGAAGTATCTGCCTTTGATTATATTTTAAAGCCTTATTCCCAAATCAGAATAACTGACACGCTTCAAAGGCTTGAAAACAGCATTTCTTCCAAGCCCCAAAACGATAAAATCACTCTATGGAAAAATGAAAAGCTGTTTGTATTCGATGCAAATGATATATATTATTGTGAGGCACAAAAGCATGAGGTAAATGTATATACAAAGGGTGAATGTTTTATAGTTGCCTCAAGTATTTCCGACTTTTATAAAAAGTTAGGACAAGATTGTTTTTTTCGATGCCATCGTTCCTATATCGTTAATATAGATAAAATAACGGAAATAGTCCCATGGTTTAATAATACATATATGCTTAAGCTTAAGGGGTTGGATGCAGAGATTCCTGTCAGCAGGCAGAACATATTATTATTTAGAAGGCTAATGGGAATTTAAAGCCCCCTCACTGATTGTCACAGAATTTCAGTCGAGGGAGTTTTTTTATGTGCTTCTTCCCGCATTTAATGTATCATTTTTGTCATTTCAAGCTAAAAAAGGTAATGGTTTATAGGTTTTCTATATAATGTAGTTGTACAAAAGTATAGTTTCAAGGGATATTCCATATTATTTAAAGAGAGTATTTATTTGGAGGAATACTAATGAAATACGAAGAGTATATCAATACGTTAACCTTAAAGCTTGAAAGGAACTTTATCATTGAAAGGGATATAGTGCTATTTGGAAATAGAATAGAAATGCTCGCTAAGTATTCAAATATCTGTGGGAGAACATTTATTACAAAGAACGATATTATTGATAAATATGAAAACCATGAGCATATATATTTAAAAAAACTTGATAATGTGACTGAAGAAGATATCGAATCTTTTGGACAGTTCTTAAAAAAAATAACGGATGATTGTATAATCCCTGACAGGGACCATATGAGTACATATATTACCGGAGTATTGATAGGCAATACGATGAATGAAGATGCTATTAAAGCGGTGGAAAAATACATTTACAGAAAAGCATTTAATTTCTATCTAAAAGGCTGGTGCGATGTAAGACTTGTATGTGTGGGACTGGATGATAATGAGATTGCTACAAACAGTGACGGTAAAAAAGTAAAAAAAGTATATGAATTTATATCTTGAGAAATATTTCTGGGGTCAAACAGAGCATTAAGGAAATAAAAATTTCCTATGCAAATAAAAAAGGAGGTCGTGTTATGAACTCATTGGTATTATTATTTATCGGTATTGCAGCATTTTTAACAGCCTACGCTTTTTACGGGAAATGGCTTGCTAAGCAATGGGGAGTTGACCCAACAAAGAAGACTCCTTCTTGCACTATGAGGGATGATATTGACTATTGTCCTGCCAATGCCAAAGTGCTGTTAGGACACCATTTCTCATCTATAGCAGGTGCCGGTCCTATAACAGGTCCGATACAAGCTGCAATATTCGGATGGCTGCCTGTTTATCTATGGATTGTACTTGGAAGCATATTTGTCGGCGGCGTTCATGACTGGGGTGCACTGTTTGCATCAGTCAGACACGAAGGAAAATCAATAGGTGAAATCATCAGAGCAAATATCGGTGAAAACGGCAAGAAACTATTCAACATATTTGCATATCTCACATTGATATTAGTTGTAGCAGCCTTTACCGATATCTGTGCCGGTACTTTTGCCTATGATGCGGCAAAGCCTGAAGCAATTACGGGAGCAAGGGCAGGTACTGCATCAATACTGTTTATTCTCCTGGCAATGGGCTTTGGATATTTTGTATACAGGAAAGGAGCCAGCTTATCAGTATCCACAGTAGTTGGTGTAGCATTATTATTCTTCTGTATATGGATAGGCTATCAGTTCCCTATTCTTAAGCTTTCAAAGTTTGCCTGGGATGTAATCCTTATAATCTACATCTTTTTGGCATCCACACTTCCGGTTTGGCTACTGTTGCAGCCCAGGGATTATCTGTGCTCTTTCCTGCTATATTCAATGCTGGCCGGAGCTGTAATCGGAGTTCTGCTTGTTAGACCTACAATGGCAATCCCTGCATCGGTAGGCTTTACAGTTGGTGAAGGTGCAAAGACTCAGTACCTCTTCCCAATGCTGTTTGTTATAGTAGCTTGCGGTGCTGTCTCCGGTTTTCACTCATTAGTTGCTTCCGGTACAAGCTCAAAGCAGGTGGAGAATGAAAAAGATACAAAACTGATAGGCTATGGTGCAATGCTTATTGAAGGCGTAGTTGCAATAATTGCACTTATTGCGGTAAGCCATGCAGCAGGAGCAAAAGGAACTCCTGCTCAGATTTTTGCAGCCGGTGTGGCAGAATTTATGAGCAGCTTCGGTTTACCGGTTGATGTCGGAGTTGTATTTGTAACACTTGCCTTCTCGGCTTTTGCTCTTACAAGCCTTGACACTGCAACAAGAATAGGCCGTTATATGTTCCAGGAAATGACAACCAAGGCAGATGGGACAAAAACAGCATTAACCAATATGCATGCATCAACTGCTATAACAGTAGGTCTGTCAGCATTACTGCTAACATACGGATATCAGAAAATATGGCCTATATTCGGTTCCGCTAATCAATTGCTTGCCGGTCTTTCGCTCTTAGCTGTATCAGCTTGGCTGGCTAAGTCGGGCAAGAAGAATACCATGACGGTAGTGCCTATGGTATTTATGTTCTGCGTTACCCTCACAGCACTGGTGCTTGTTGCAAAGGGTAATTTTGCAGGCGGAAATATTGTCATTGGAACTATAGCATCAGTATTGTTTATACTGGCATTAGTATTGATAATTACTACTATAAATACTTTCTTCGGAGACAAATCCAAGAATAAAAATGTTGATGCATAAGAATTAAGCATAAAGGCCGGAGGTATTTTTATATTCTATACCTCCGGCTTTTCTATATCTACAAGCTTCCTTGGACCGGCAAGCACTTCTCTGCCTATAAATAAGGTACCGTCATTTTTTGTTTTGACATTCCATTTTACCAGAAGGATACCGCCTTCCACAATTTCGATTGCCGTTATGCAGCGGGGATGAACACAGCTTCCGTCATTAAAATAAGGGGGCTCATCCGGCTTCGGAAACATAGGTCTATGAGTGTGTCCGGCAATAAGCATATTCTTTTCTTTTATTATCCAATCGATAAGCCTTTTCTCAGCTGCCTCTTTTTTATAATAATTTTTTGCGGCTCTTGTAGGGTCATTTACTCCCAAGGTGTTAAGAGGTCTCCACAAATATCTGACTAAGAATCTTGCTAATTTCCACAGCCTGTCATTCAGGCAATCCACTTGATGTCCGTGGATCAAAAGAATTTTTTTACCTGTGGTTTCATGCTTTAGAACCAGCCCCTCATGGAATTTTATATTTGTAAATAAAGGGACATGCCTTCTCACGGGTTTATCAGGATACCTATGCATATTTAGCCCGGCAAATTTCTTATATTTCTTTACCATATCATGATTTCCGTAAATCATATGGAGCCGGCCTTCATTGTGAAATTTAGACAACAGCCAAAAAACATTGCTGTGAATCTGTTTTATTTCAAAAAAGCTTCTGTTTTCCCAAAGCTCGTCGCCGTCACCAACCTCAATATAAGTGTAATTATTATTGTAGTAATGGGTTAAAGCAGCAAAATAAAGATTCTGGTTCTTCAAAAAGTCATCTGCCCAGCTTCCGTCTCCCCTATGACAATCACTCATCATTATAATTTTAGAGGAATCATCAAAAGTGATTTGCTCTGCAGCCTCATAAACTTGAGATATGCGCTTTAATGTATTCACCTGACTTCACCTCGCCAAGTCATAAATCCCTATACACTATATGCACTTGGCGTATGATTTGAAGCTATATCAAATTAGCTAATGTAGTCTTTGATTTTTTCAAATACCTCAAACAACTGTCGGGTTTTGCCTATACCATTCAGCACCAAATCATAGATATCTGGGGCTTGTTCCCTGATTGCATTCATTTTATCGGGGAAACTATCATATTGCTCGGTTATTTCATGATACTCATTGCATAACAGTTCATTTTTCCTTTGGATAAACCAGTCTATCTCACCTATACGCGTAATCGGTTGGGGTGTGCGGGGCTCATCAAATATCAGGCTTACTATGTTCCCATTAACAAAAATATTATCTTCAGAATATCCTGCGTCTTTTAGCCCTCGGATGAATTCATTGCGCATTACTGCACTTTTAAAAGCAATTGCCAGATACATTGTCAGTTCCGAAGGCTCCGCAAATTCACCCAGTTTGAAACCGGTCAGCCACCAGTGTTTATCATTTCTTGTAAAGAGTACTTCCCCATTTTTTATAAGGGTGTAGGAAATGTACAATCGGTCTTCATCCTTTGCACAATTATAGAAAGTACCGTTAAAAATGCCAGGAATGCTTAAATCAGGACCCTCTGTGGTATATACTCCTATCTCGCCCCCTGCAGTCATTCCATATTGACCTTTCCAAAACTCAATCATCCATCTTTTGTTGCCGTACTCAAAATAAATCGGCTCACAATCAATTATCATATTCAGCGGTGCCGATGCTTCATCATACAAGCGGCAATAGCCCATATCCCTCTGCCATGAATACATATTGGAATAAAATATCTCCTGGACAGGATCATAGGAATAACCTGCAGATTCAATAATTTCATATAATTCATCTTCTGCACTCTTTCTTGTCCTGCTGCGATTGATATACCGGCTAAAAGACCGATAAATAAATACTATTGTTAAAATCAAAATTAGTATGACAGGAATCCAAACATATGGATGTATTTCTCCTGCGGATATAAACATAAAAAATCCACTCCAAATATTGTTCTAATGCATAATATTCTTTGTGGATTATTATGGTGACAAGCATTATCTTTGAAATAGTTTGATTTCTAACTTGACAAAATATTCATAAATTCATCCCCTGAAATTGTTTCCTTTTCAATCAGGTATGAAGCCAATTCGTGCAACTTATCAATGTTATCTTTTAATATGTTTATTGCTTTTTCGTGAGCATTCTTTATGATATCTAATACCTCATCATCGATTTTTGCAGCTGTTTCAGATGAACATGTCATTGAAGGATCCCCGCCGAGATATACATTTGATATGGTCTCCAGCCCCATCATACCAAAGGTTTCGCTCATACCTAACCGGGTAACCATCGCTCTGGCAATTTTTGTTGCTTGCTCAATATCATTAGCCGCCCCTGAGGTAGAAGTCTCAAAAACAAGCTCTTCCGCCGCACGCCCGCCGGTATAGGTTGTTATTTTGTTAATAGCTTCTTCCTTGGTCATCAGCACGTTCTCATTTTCAGCCACCTGTAATGTATAACCAAGGGCTCCGGAAGTACGGGGTATTATAGTAATTTTGTGAACAGGTGCTGATTCAGTTTGCTTTGCGGCTACAATTGCATGACCTATTTCGTGATAAGCAATAATCTTCTTTTCTTTTGGAGATATAACCGCACCCTTTTTCTGATACCCTGCAATTACTACCTCTACAGCTTCCTGCAAATCAATCTGCTCTACATATTTACGTCCATACTTTACAGCTCTCAGAGCCGCCTCATTTATTATATTGGCAAGCTCCGCGCCCGAAGCTCCTGGAGTTGTCCTTGCTATTGCATTAAAATCTATATCATTACCTAATCTAATCTTTTTTGCATGTACCTTTAGAATCGCTTCACGTCCTGCAAGATCCGGTAATTCCACAGGAATGCGTCGGTCAAACCGTCCCGGACGCAGCAAAGCCTTATCCAAAGAATCAGGTCTATTGGTTGCCGCGAGAATCACTACTCCCTTTTCACTGTTAAAGCCATCCATTTCGGCCAACAGCTGGTTCAGAGTCTGCTCTCTCTCGTCGTTGCCCCCTATTCCGCCGTTATCACGTTTCTTGCCGATAGTATCTATTTCATCAATAAACACAATACAAGGAGCTTTTTCCTGAGCTTGCTTAAAAAGGTCACGTACTCTTGCAGCTCCCATGCCGACAAACATTTCAACAAATTCAGAACCTGAAGTTGAAAAAAACGGTACTTTTGATTCTCCTGC
>JAQVFD010000104.1 GCA_028697435.1 Clostridiaceae bacterium | reverse complement strand
ATTTCCTCATATTATAATATTAACAGTCTTTCTAATATATGCTTCCTTATGCAATTCTCCATTTTCAAATTGCTCCACCCGTGGCTTGAAGTCTATATCCTTCAGCATAGCCAGGTAATCCTCCGAAGTTATATCATCAATGCTTTTGCCTATCAAAGCTACCAGCACCGCCTCAATAACGTTGGTACCAAAAGAACGCCCCCCTAAATTCGGCGTGGATGTAACCAAGGTACGTATCCCACATTTTTTAAGCCATTTAATATCTTCATCGGTCACAGTATTGGTAACGACCATTTTCCCCTGCATTCCACCGGGCATATACTGCCTTATATAGTGAAAATCCCCTGCAATAATATCAGCTTCATAAAAGTATTTGTCAATTTTACCTGCCCTGCTGATTCCATTGTTCTGCTCCTTTCCGGTTGGATACAGCATTTCAAATGGAAGACGGCAAACAATGGGGGCAATAATGCCGGCTATTTTGTCCAACATCTTTAAGGATTTTATTGGTAAGTTTATACCCAAAGCAACCATGAGATCACCAAGTACAAGCTCACAACCCAGGTTTTGAAAACCCTCGGCCATTCCGTACCTGTCGATTCCGGGGACAATAAACACGCTCTTACCTCTTATGTTTTCCACATTGTCATTAATAAAGCCCGGCACATCCTTCTCCAGGGACACCTTGAGACCGGAACCGTCAACCATTGGAGTTGACTTCGCAGCTTCCATTATCGGAACAGCATCCTTTATTCTATAGCGGGCTTTACCTGCATTCAGGTAAACATCAATTCCTCCCATCCCAAATGCATCTACTTTCCCATCCATCTCACGTATAAGCTTGATTGCCTTCTGAATATCCCCATCAGTGCCTATTCTTTCAATAACAATATTCTCATTGTTGATATCCAATGACACCTTGTGGTTTCTTCTCGAGGAACCTATACTTATACTGACTATGTACTTCATACCATATCTATCCTTTCAATTGTACTTTGTAGATGTACAACTTAATTTTATTCCTTATATATTTTATTCATAACATGAAAATTTATCCATGGCAAGCAAAAGGACACGGGGATGGGACATGGGTGGGACATGGGGACAGGTACCTTGTCTCATGATTTTCATGAGACAAGGTACCTGTCCCCATGTCCCATCCCCGTGTCCTTTATTGATTTTGTAAATAATCCAAATACTGCAATAATATGCTCTTCACCTGAATGCAGGTGGTCAGCTTGAATATTTCTGCCTTAACCTTGGCGGAGCCCGGGATACCTTTAAGATACCAGGCTGCATGCTTACGCATTTCCTTTACTCCTATCCCTTCTCCCTTAAACTCTGTAGCCATATCCATGTGCGCTATGATTGACAGGACCCTTTGCTCAAAGGTAGGTTCCGGCAGCAATTTACCCGTCTTGAGATATTCTGTCGTTCTTTTGAATATCCATGGGTTTCCTTGAGCCCCCCTTCCTATCATTACCGCATCACAACCTGTTTCTTCAATCATTTTCCTTGCATCTTGAGGTGTTGTTATATCACCGTTTCCTATAACGGGTACATCAACAGCTTTTTTAACTTGTCTTATAATATCCCAATCTGCAATGCCACTATAAAACTGCTCTCTTGTCCTGCCATGGACGGTAACAGCTGCAGCACCTTCAAGGACTGCAATGGATGCTATCTCTACTGCATTGACTGACTCTTCATCCCAGCCCTTCCTAATCTTTACTGTGACCGGTACATTAACCTCTAAGACAACTCTTTTTACTATCTCCCTCACACGCTCCGGGCTTTTCATTAGAGCACTTCCATCCCCGTTCTTCACTATCTTAGGTGTGGGGCATCCCATATTTATATCTATAATAGCCGCTCCTTCTGCTTCTGCCCGTCTCGCTGCCTCTGCCACTATTTCAGGCTCACTGCCGAAAACCTGTGCCGCTGCCGGTTTCTCTTCCTCTGATATATCCAGCAGCACTGCAGTATTGTTGCTCTTATAATGCAATCCCTTAGCGCTAACCATTTCCGTATAAGTAAGACCGCAATCCTGCCTTTTGCATAGTGTCCTGAAAGCCATGTCAGTAACTCCTGCCATGGGAGCTAAAAAAACATTATTCTTGAGCTTTACATTCCCTATTTGCATAATACCCACTATCATTCCCTGTTTCTATCATATATTATTCTCAGACCTTCAAGAGTAATCAAACCATTCACAATATCAATCGTTTCGGATTCTGAGGCTATGAGCTTTGAAAGACCTCCTGTAGCCACTACTTTTGTGTTAATATCTCCAAGCTCCTTTTTCATGCGATTTACAATGTAGTCCACCTGCCCCACATATCCATATATTACCCCTGACTGTATGCTGTTTATTGTGTTCTTGCATATCACAGTGCTTGGCTTTACCAGCTCAACTCGTGGCAATTTAGCAGTCCTTTCAAAAAGAGCATCCATTGATATCCTGATACCCGGAGATATTGCTCCTCCCAGGTATTCTCCGTTTTTTGAAATTGCACAAAAAGTAGTTGCCGTCCCAAAGTCCACAATTATAAGGGGACCGCCATAAAGCTCATATGCGGCAACAGCATTCACTATTCTGTCGGTTCCTACTTCCTTGGGATTATCATACTTGACATTCATGCCTGTTTTGACGCCCGGCCCCACAATCAGCGGATCCCTGTTAAAATACTTCCTTGTCATGTGTTCAAGAGTGTACATAATAGGAGGCACAACAGAACAGAACACAACTTCCTCAATGTCTTGAAACTTAAATCCCTGAAGCTCAAAAAGCTGGCTGATTATCATTCCATATTCATCTGAAGTCTTCTCTGCATCAGTTTTTACCCTCCAGAAATTAAGAAGTTTCTTACCTTTGTAAATTCCTAAAACAATGTTTGTATTTCCGACGTCGATAGCAAGTATCATAATATTTCCTCCGATGATGATTATTTATTTAATAACCATGTTTTTATTTGTTTTGCATAAAACAATTATTTGAATAGAAATTCTGCAATTTATTTTAACACTAGAGCCGCCATTTATCAACATAATGCTATATATATCCCTTCAATCCTCTTACGGATACTTCCCCGGACATTACCTCCCTGCACGATCCGTCTGCAAGTTCTATAACAAGATGCCCTTCTTCGGAAATATCAACTGCCCTGCCTGTGATTTCCTCTTTTTTGTTTATAAGCCTTATTTCTTTTCCTAATACTGCAGACCTACCCTTATAGTCATCTAAAAAGTCCTTAATACACGCATCCTTTTCAAAAACCTTATATATCTTCTCAAACTCTAACAGCACCGAAGCTGCCAGGGTTTTTCTCAAGACAGGTATGCCTTTTTCTATCCTTATTGATGTTGCAATATTTGATACTTCCTGCCCGAAGTCATCGGCCTCCATATTTACATTTATCCCAATCCCTATAATAACATATTTGATCTCATCAGCTTCTGCGCTCATTTCGGTAAGTATACCGCTAAGCTTTTTGCCTCCTGTTACTATGTCATTAGGCCATTTTATTCTTGCATTTACCCGGCAGCAACTTCGGAGTGCGTTAGCAACAGCAAGAGCAGCAACAATTGACAGCTTTGGCGCATCTGAAGGCTGTATGTCAGGCTTTAGCATAATAGTCATCCATATACCCTTCCCCTTAGTTGAAACCCAATTCCTTCCAAGCCTCCCCCTTCCAACCGTCTGCTCATCGGCAATCACTACAGTCCCTTCACGAAAAGGATCCTCAGCCTTTTTCTTTGCATATATATTGGTAGAATCAATACTATCTAAATATATAATATTTTTTCCTATGAATTCGGTTTTTAAAAAAGGTTCAAGCTCGCTTAATGACATGACATCAGGACTCCCCGTCAGTTTATATCCGCTGTTGGTCTGGGATTCTATGCTGTAGCCCTCGTTTCTGAGCTTGCCTATATGCTTCCATACAGCCGTTCTGGATATCCCTAGCCTCTTGCTCATTTCTTCACCGGATACCGGTTGCCCTTTACCTGCTTTTAATTCTTCCAGTATTTTATTCTTCATATTTTCACCTCATACTCCATAGCCCTGCCATGATATCTCGAGTATATCATGTTTCTATTCTACTACATTTTAGTTATAAAAAAAATCAGACAATTTCTTGTCTGATTTTTTGAATCATCTCTATATATTACACATTGAAAGAAGAACACCGGCTGCTACTGCGGAGCCAATAACTCCGGCAACATTCGGTCCCATAGCATGCATCAAAAGGAAGTTGGAAGGATTGGCTTCCTGTCCTACCCTTTGAGATACTCTGGCTGCCATAGGTACTGCAGATACTCCTGCCGAGCCTATCAGCGGATTTACCTTTCCCCCTGTCATTTTGCTCATTACCTTTCCAAATACTACCCCTGTAGCTGTTCCCACGGAGAAAGCCGCTAAACCGAGGAAGATAATTGCTAAGGTACTTGGAGATAGGAATAATTCGCCGTTAGCTGTAGCGCCTACGGTAGTACCAAGGAAAATAACTACTATGTTCATCAATTCCCCTTCTGCAGTTTTCATTAACCTGTTCAAAGTACTCTGCATTGTTGCTGCTTCTCTCAGCAAATTACCCAACATAAGCATACCAACCAGAGATGCTGCTGCCGGCAGAACCAATGAAACCACTACTGTAACCAATACCGGGAATACTATTCTCTCAAGCTTGGAAACAGGTCTCAGCTGTTCCATTACTATTTCTCTTTCTTCTTTTGTAGTTAAAGCCTTCATTATCGGAGGCTGAATCAGAGGTACCAGGGCCATATATGAATATGCCGCTACAGCTATCGGTCCCAACAAATGAGGTGCTAACTTTGCTGTAATATATATTGCTGTTGGTCCGTCCGCTCCGCCTATTATTCCAATGGAAGCTGCTTCCGGAATTGTAAATCCAAGACCCGGTACGAAGTTCAGTGCCAACGCACCTATAAAAGTTGTAAATATTCCAAACTGTGCCGCAGCTCCCAAGAGTATGCTTCTCGGGTTGGCAATCAGAGGTCCGAAATCCGTCATGGCTCCAACTCCCAGGAATATGAGAGGAGGATATATCCCCAGCTTAACTCCCCTATATAGCCAATATAGCAAGCCGCCGGAGTCAACCATCTTATGGGTATGCTCTCCTGTTATTGGATTTGTTACAATCTCATATATAGGTTCTGCATTCAACCCTGCCAAAGGTAAGTTGGCAAGGAGCATACCAAAGGCAATAGGTAACAATAATAACGGTTCAAAGCCCTTTACAAGAGCTAAATATATCAGAACAAATGATATAAGAAGCATTACGATCTCCTGCCATGTTATAGCGGAAAATCCCATGGTCAGAAAAAAGTCATATAAAGCATTAACCAAAGACATTTTTATTCCCCCATTCACAGTCTTGATTGCTTACTTAAGCACAATCAAAACCTGTCCTGTATTTACTGCTTGACCTGCATTAACCTCTACTGAAGCTACTACTGCATCTCCTGCTGCCATTATTTCATTTTCCATCTTCATTGCTTCAAGTATGCATAGTACCTGTCCTTTTTTTACTGCATCACCGGCCTTAACATTAACTGCAAGTATTGTACCGGGCATTGGGGCTGTTACTGTAGCTGCACCGGCAGGCACTGCAGCAGGTGCAGATGCTGCTGGTTTTGGTGCAGGTGCTGCCTTTGGTGCTGCTGCAACTGCTGGTTTTGCTACTGGGGCAGGCGCTGCTGCGCGTGGTGCTTCAACAACTGCTCCATCTTTTACCTCTTCTACTTCAACCTCATAACTGTTTCCGTTAACATTTATTAAAAACTTTTTCATTTTTTAATTCCTCCTATAATCTGTTAAGCATTTGTTCCTGCCTTCCAATTTTAGCCCATGCAGGAGTAGCGTCTTCAACTCTTCTAATAGATTTGACTTTCAAACTACTGTTATTCCCCATAAAAGCAGCTATGGCTGCGCTTATTACCGCCATCAGCTCTCCTTCATCTCCTGCCGGGGATATAGCTGCTTCTGCGGGCTCTTCAATATTATCTAATTTGGTTAGTTCAGTTTTTTTTTCTGTGGTTCCGGTCTTGGAAAAAAGCTTTAACACATCAAGCATGTATGAAAGACCGATAAGTACTAAAAATACTACTCCCATACCCACTAAGGTAACTATTAAACCATATTTCAACATTTCCGGTGCATTAGTCATTACTATTCCTCCCTCTCTTATACAGGCAGGTTGCCGTGTTTCTTTGCCGGTCTGCTTTCCCTCTTGCTTGCAAGCATATCAAAGGCACTTGCGAGTCTCGGCCTAGTTTCCTTCGGCTCGATCACTGCATCAACATAACCTCTTTTTGCCGCTATATATGGTGTTGCAAACTTTTCCCTGTATTCCTGTATCTTTTCTGCTCGGGTTTGGGCCGGATCTTCCGCCCCTTCGATTTCCTTCTTGAATATTATATTAGCCGCTCCTTCAGGTCCCATAACCGCAATTTCTGCTGTCGGCCAAGCAAATACCATATCTGCGCCTAAGTCTTTACTGCACATTGCCAGGTATGCTCCACCGTATGATTTCCTAACAATCATTGTAACCTTGGGTACTGTTGCCTCAGAATATGCAAAAAGCATTTTTGCCCCGTGCCTTATTATTCCGCCATACTCCTGGTTTGTCCCCGGAAGGAAACCCGGTACATCAACAAGATTGAGTATCGGAATATTAAATGCATCACAGGTTCTTATGAACCTTCCGGCTTTATCCGACGCATTTATATCTAAGCATCCTGCCAGAACCTTAGGCTGGTTCGCTATTATACCTATGCTTGTTCCGTTAATTCTGGCATATCCGGTAATAATATTCAGTGCATAGTATTCCTGAACCTCCATAAAATCGCCATTATCAACAATAGCTCTGATAATATCCTTCATATCATAGGGCTTGTTTGGATTATCAGGTATTATTGTATTTAATGCCTCTTCCATTCTGTTAAGATCATCAGCTGTTTCAAGCACCGGTGCGATTTCCAGATTATTTGAAGGCAGGAAGCTCAGAAGCCTCTTTATATCTTCGATGCAGGTCTTCTCATCAGGGCTCATGAAATGTGCCACTCCGCTTGTTCTATTGTGGGTCATGGCACCCCCAAGTTCCTCCGATGTAACCTCTTCCCCTGTAACTGTCTTTA
>JAQVFD010000103.1 GCA_028697435.1 Clostridiaceae bacterium | reverse complement strand
TATATTCATGCTTTTTTGATTCTTCAATGCCTTGGCAAAGCCTCTCCATATTTGTGATAGTATTACTCCGGAGTTGCCTCTTGCTCCCATAAGAGAACCATTGGCGGCAGCACCGGCTACACTATGAACTTCAAAATCCTTGAGTGCAATCAGTTCTTTCACAGCCAATTGCATTGTAAGAGACATATTAGTACCTGTGTCACCGTCAGGTACAGGAAATACATTAAGTGCGTTTACAGTTCCTTTATTATTCTCTAAATTATTTGAACCGGATATTATCATATTTCTTAATTTTATTCCATCTATATTGTTTGTTGACAAGATATGTACCTCCTTCCCAGAGCTATACTCTGACGCCCTGTACATTTATATTGACTTTTTTTACTTTTAAACCTGTCATATTTTCCACAGTATATTTTACCTTACTAATAATATTGTCAGCAACTGTAGAAATCCTCGTCCCAAATTCAACGACAATATATAAATCAACATTAATCTCTTCACCGTCTGTTGTAACTTTCACACCTTTAGCAAGGTTTTCTCTCTTAAGAAGCTCAACCAGACCATCTTTCGCATTTTTGTTTGCCATTCCCACCAAACCGTAGCATTCAGTAGCTGCAAGTCCTGAAATGGTTGCTAATACTTCATCTGTTATATTAACCTCACCGTACTGATTTCTATATATGGCAGACATGTAATCTCCTCCCGCTTTTTAATCATATTTTATATTATTTATATATATAGTTCAATAAACATTGTATCACACTAACTTTCCTATACATAAATAATACTATAATTTGCTTGTATAAGTAAAGCCTATAGCAAAACAGAGGAATGCATATTATTTTTTCTATATGCTAAACATATTGTTGCCAATTATAAATCGTTATGTTAAAATATATTTGTTTCATAAGGAGGTGTATTCCATGGCAAGACATTGCGAGGTTTGCGGAAAAGGTATGATTTCCGGAAACAAGGTAAGCCACTCTAACAGACATAGTCGCAGAACCTGGCTTCCTAATATCAGAACTGTAAAAGCCGTTGTTAACGGTACTCCACAAAGATTGCATGTATGCACTAGATGCTTAAGATCGGGTAAAGTACAGAGAGCAATTTAAAAGCGCGAATCCGCGCTTTTTGTCTTTTTTGAAAAATACTGCCTTAATATTTTATAAGAAATATTCCAATGCAAATCAAGCATATTGCCGAAAACATCACCCATCCGATTGTTGGAACAAATATAGCAAACAGTATTCCAAGCCCTATGCAGAATGTAAGAAAGCCGATAAGTTTTTTTCTTTTCAATATACTCATTAGGCAGCCCTCCTTCTAGTAAACAAAAAAACAATTGTACAGTAAAAATCCTATCATGGCAATAGCCGCAACCACTGCGAAATACCACAGGAATAACGGCATAAATCTGGATATCAGGAAAACAGACAGTATGATACACAAGCAGCCGGCATATCTCTTGTATGTATACCTCATCGCTATATCCCTCCGGTTCCTATTCATTGAACACCAAAAAAAGATAAAACCCTACATTACATAATATTAATGCAGAGTTATATTTGACACAATTTTTTAGTGCTAATCTTCAGTCTTGATAACCAGAAGATATCCTTTCTTAAGAGTTATTTCAACTTTTTCTTCTTCAAAGCAATTGCTGACACCATAAGGATCCCCAAGTTCCATTACTACATTATCAAGTTCATAGTGAGCTCCTTTTACACTAACGCCTTCTACCTTTTCGGTGTAAGGTATAAGAGAGAAAATGTCACCTTTATTTCCTTGTAAAGTAATTGAATCCTTAATCATTCTTATGTGATTATTGCTGTCAATTATACTTATAGGTATATCTTCCGCGATTCCAAGCTTCAGCAGTGAGATATTTGCCAGCATATGGTCTATCCTATTGCCTGTAGCCCCTAATATTATTATTTCCGTTGAGAAGTCCAGGGCATATTCCACACATATGTGTGTATCGGTTTTATCCTTTTCTACAGGGTATTGTATAACTTCAACATTCTTATCCCTGAAATAATCTATTAATTCAGCAGAAGATGAGTCCATGTCTCCAATTATTACATCAGGAGTCAATCTCATATTCATTGCGTGGCTTGTACCGCCATCTGCACAGATAATCCTGTCCGCAGACTTTACAATATCACTGCAGAATTTGTAATCCTTTATATCTCCACCGCTGATTATAACAGTCTTCATTATTATTTCATGCCTGCTTCCTTCATAATTCTTATTGTTTCCGGTATGTTTCCGGAGTTGAAAATTGCCGAACCTGCAACTATTACATTTGCACCGCTCTCAACAACTCTGCCGACATTATCCGGTCCTATCCCTCCATCAACCTGCAGATCAACGGACAAATTCTTACTCTCTATCAGGCTTCTTACAGCGGAAATCTTTTCATAGGCAGAGTCTATGAATTTTTGTCCCCCAAAACCGGGATTTACACTCATAATTAAAGCCATATCCAAATCCTCGATAATATGCTCCAGGACATTGACAGTAGTAGCCGGATTCAATGCCACACCAGCCTTCAAACCCTTTGCTTTTATCATTTGTATTAGCCTATGCAGGTGTGTGGATGCCTCTGCATGAACAGTAATGATATCCGCCCCGGCTTCTGCAAAGTCATTAATATATAACTCAGGATTATCAATCATCAAGTGTACATCAAAAATCAGGCTGCTCTTGCTCCTCAAGCTTTTTACGACAGCCGGACCTATAGTAATATTAGGAACAAAATGTCCGTCCATAACATCAACATGAAGCCAATCAGCACCTGCCTTTTCCACCATGCTGATATCCCTCTCAAGATTCGCAAAGTCGGCAGATAAAATTGACGGTGCAATCTTAATCATTTATAAATCCTCCTGGTAATAATCTTTAATTCATTTAACAACGATATATAAAACTCATATCTGATTCTGCTTATTTTACCATCGAGAACCGCTTCCTTGATTCCGCATAAGGGTTCTTTATCATGGTTACAATTGAGAAATTGGCAGTTCTTGTAGCTTTCAAATTCCGGGAAATAACCTTCAAGCTTCGATAGTTCCAGTTCACTTATGTCAAGGGAGGTAAACCCCGGGGTATCCGCTACCATCCCTCCCTTTTCAAGCTTAATAAGCTCTGCATGTCTCGTAGTATGAGTACCTCTGTCTATTTTTTTGCTTAAATCTCCGATCTTAAGCTTAAGCCCCGGTTGAATGCAATTAAGCAGTGATGACTTTCCTGCACCTGAAGGGCCTGCAAATACCGTAACCTTGTCCCTGAGCACCTCAATAAGATCTTCGATACCTACATTTGTTTTCGCACTGGTGCATACTACCTTATAAGGAACGCTTTCGAGCATTTTAACTACATCCGGATAATGTCCCTCAGTATCCAGATCGATCTTATTAATACAAACTACAGCATCGAGCTTCTTATACTCCGAGTATACCAGGAACTTCTGCATAAGCGACATGTTAATATCAGGCTTTTTAACCGCAAACACTATTACTGCCTGATCTACATTGGCTACTGTTGGACGTATTAACTGGTTTTTCCTCTCCTCAATGTTGATAATATAGCCTTGGAGACTTCCCGGATCTACTTCAATTTCAACATGGTCTCCTATTAAAGGTGTTATGTTCTTAATTCGGAACTTGCCTCTGGCACGGCACTCAAATATTCCTTCGTCAGTTTCAACATAATAGAAGCCGCCGATGCCTTTTACTATAACACCTTTTTGCATACAAATCCTCCCTAAAAACTGTGTGTTACACTTTTGTGCAAACTATCATTTATATATACTTCAAATATAACATTCCCTTCACCGCTAACCGGAATATCCAAGGGACTGTCTGTTGATTTGTGAATGCTTTCATATATTCTGCTGCTGATTTCATTCTGTACTTTATAAACTGTTACCTTCATGCTCTCAAGCTCCGGAGGCAGTGTAAAATGAAGCTTAAAACTGGTGGGGACAGGCTCCGGCTTATAGTTGTTCACAACAAAATCAACCACACTTTTCCTGCTGACTTCAGTTCCCGTTTTTATGCTCTGTTCCAGGACAGTATCAGTTGGATGCTCACTGCTGCTGTCGTAAGAAACATTCCCTAAAATAAGATCTCTAATAATAAGATCCGTTTTCACATCCTCAATATTAGCACCAATGTAAGAGGGCATTATGAATTTTTCCGGACCAATACTGATTACATAATCTATGACAGTTCCCTCATCCACGCTGATGCCTGAATTTATACTCTGTCTTATAACAAAACCGTTGGGGTATTCACTGTATTCCTGGTCAAAGGTACCCTCAATCAATCCCTCCCCTTCAAGTATGAGCTTGACTTTGTCATAGCTTTCACCTACAAGACTCGGGACTACTACCTTCCTGGGTCCTTTACTAACAACAACCTTTACAGGATTGGTTACCTTGTTTTTCTCATTGGGCTTTGGATTCTGGCTTATTATGCTTCCCTCTGGGATATCCTTATTGAAGACCCTTTCAGTTACCTCAAGTATAAGGCTAAGAGGAATAAGCTTCTCCCTTGCTTCTTCTTCGCTATTATTCAAAATATCGGGAACCGCCACTTCCTTTACGGTAAAGAGACTGTTAACAAATAAAATCCCTCCGCCTAAGAGCAATGCCAGCAGCAGACCTCCGAAAATAGCAGCAACTATGAATTTCATGTTTCTTTTTTTCTGTATAGGCTTTTCGCTTCCTTCGGCTAATTTTAATACCGGTTCAACTGTATAATCGTCAATAATTATTTTCTCTTCTTTTCCTTCATTCGTTACTTTGCTTCCCGGTTCTTCAACATTTTCAGATTCCTCTTCCATGTCAATAATTCTTATGGGTTCGATTACTCTAGTATTTTCATCGGTATACTTGTTTTTCTTGACAAAATCTCCATTGGGCATTACCAAAGACTGCCTTAGATCATTTATAATCTCTGCTGCACTGTTATATCTTTTTGATACTTCCTTTTCCATACACTTAAGGATTATCGCTTCGATAGCCTTGGGTATCCTTGGGTTTATCTTAGACGGAGCCTCCGGCTCTTCCTGTATATGCTTCAAGGCAACAGCAATAGGAGATTCTCCTTCAAATGGCAATCTTCCCGTAAGCATTTCATACATTACGACTCCCAATGAATAAATATCCGATTTGGCATCGGTATATCCTCCTCTTGCCTGCTCGGGAGAAAAATAATGTACTGATCCGATTACGTTGCCCGTATTTGTAATGGTGCTTGAAGATACGGCTCTGGCTATCCCAAAATCTGTAACCTTCACTGAGTTATCTTCTCTGATTAGTATATTGTGGGATTTTATATCTCGATGAACTATATTGTTTTTATGGGCATGATCCAATGCATAACATATCTGAATTGCAATATTAGTGGCATATTCTACCCCTAAAGTCCCCTTGCTCTTTATAAGCTCTTTCAGTGTCTGCCCCTTTATATATTCCATTACGATATAATAATTGGTGTCCTGAGTCCCAACATCATATATTCCGACAATATTCGGATGAGAAAGGCTGGCTGCCGATTGTGCCTCTCTCCTGAATTTCTTGACAAATTCTTCATCTTCGGTGAATTCCGGTCTCAGAACCTTTATTGCTACAAATCTATTTAACAGTCTGCATTTGGCCTTATATACCAAGGCCATTCCACCGCCGCCTACTTTTTCTATTACTTCATATCTATCTCCCAATACCCTACCTGTCATTATCTTCACCACCCTTACACATCTGTATAACTATGGCCGTAATGTTATCAAAGCCGCCCTTTTCCTTGGCCTTTTCTATCAAAAGCTCACAGGTCTCGTTTAAGTCAGCAGCACCTTTCAACACACAGAACATATCCTTTTCATATACCGCATTTGATAACCCATCAGTACAAATCAAAATAAGGTCACCATACTTCATGTCCCACCGGCTAATGTCAGACTCAATCGTGTACTCCGTTCCCAGTGCTCTTGTAATGACATTTTTCTGAGGGTGATTATTAGCCTCCTCCGGTTTTATAGTACCTCGTTTAATCAACTCCACAACAAGGGAATGATCCTCAGTAAGCCTTGATATTTCACTATCCCTTATTAGGTATATCCTGCTGTCACCTACATGCCCGATATATATGCTGCTGTCTTTTGCCAGTACCATTGAAAGGGTTGTTCCCATACCCAGACAGTTGCTCTTCTTAATTGATGTCTTGTAGACTTTATCATTGGCGTACAAAATGGCATTTCTAAGCAGTTCCTGAATTTCATTATCTCCCAGCAAAAGGGCTTCAATATTCTTTTTTATATATGAAGCTACCTCCTGTACTGCCATGGAACTTGCTACCTCTCCTGCATTATGTCCTCCCATACCGTCTGCGACAATGTACAAATATGTATTATCTATGCCTTCAAGCTGTTCACATAAAAAACTGTCTTCATTTACTTTTCGGACAAGACCAATGTCCGTCTTACCGGCTGACCTCATTAAATCACCTCAAAAGTATTCTACATAATCAAAAATATTTCGACAATATAATAAAAAAACCCTTTAAGAAATTCAATTATTTTGTATATACTTCTGTCTAAGCTGACCGCAAGCAGCATCAATGTCACTGCCAAGCTCTCGTCTTACAGTTGTTTCAATCCCGAAACCGGAAAGGGCATCCTTAAAGGTGTTTATCTTCTCTTTGGATGCTTTCAGAAAGCTCTTTCCCTCCACCTTGTTCACCGGAATAAGATTCACATGACAAAGCATTCCTTTTAGAAGTGTTCCCAATTTGTGAGCATCCTTAACACTGTCATTTACGTCTTTTATTAAAGCATATTCAAATGTTACACGCTTATTTGTCGCCTTAATATAGTATCTGCATGCGTCCATAAGTTTTTCAAGATTATACTTCCTGTTGACAGGCATTAATTTGCTCCTTGTTTCATCATCCGCCCCGTGCAGGGATATTGCCAATGTGCATTGAAGCTTCTCATCTGCAAAATCAAATATTCTTGGCACAATACCCGAAGTTGAAAGAGTCATATGCCTTTGCCCAATATTCAATCCCTTGGGGTGGTTAATTGTCTTTATAAACTTCATAACCTGATCATAATTGTCAAAGGGTTCTCCCGTGCCCATAAGTACGACATTCCCAATTCTTTCTCCGACATCTCTTGATACAGCC
>JAQVFD010000102.1 GCA_028697435.1 Clostridiaceae bacterium | reverse complement strand
CATCAAAGTTTTGATAGTATAAGTCCTCTTCCAGGATGTCGAAAATTTTATATGCGGCAGGATTTGCATGTATTACTATCCCTTCGGCATTTACAGCTATTATTCCGTCAGTCATATTTGTAAGGATGGCTTCAACCTTATTCTTTTCCATGGATATCTCATCCAATGTTCTCTTAAGCCTCACCGTAAGATAGTTGAACATTTCGGTCAGTTGGCCTACCTCATCCCTGGATTTTACAGCTATTGTCTGCCCGAAATCCCCCTTTGCCAGCCTCTCTGCCTTTGAAGTAACTTCCTTTATAGGTCCTGTAAAAGTCTTTGACAAAAGATTACCTACAAGTGCTGTTATACATAGTGCCAAAATAGTCGCACTGGTAAGTATTTTATTGATGCCCTTTATGTTTTCTTCAATGCCGGATAAATCCGAACTGATATATATGGCTCCTGTTACATCATTACCGGAGGAAATTATCGGAACGGCAATACTCGTAAGATATTTTGAGTTGCCAACGGGCCATGTGATTTCCTGAGCTTGATCTATAGCTTCCTCAACTATCCATAGTCCTAAAAGGTCAACATCATCTATTGCCCCTTCATAATTTTTCTGGCTGGCTGTAAATCCCCCATCTTCATACACAAAAACCGCCCTTACCTGCTTACCCTGGCCTACAAACCAATTTGACACAATCTCTTGAATATTAGACGCTCCTCCAATTTTGTCCTTCAGATTGTCAGCCAAGTAATAGCCTCTTGCGATAATAGTATCTGTCATGCTATCAATCTGTTCCTTCTTTATAGCTTCGGTGACGAATACGCCTACTATAGACATTGCGAGCCAAACCAACAGGAAGGAGATAATTACAAGCTTCCATTGGATGCTTCTGAACATTGATTAAATCCTCCTGAAGTAATATCCTACGCCTCTTTTTGTCTGCACATACTTTGCATTACTGGGATCATCCTCAACCTTTTCTCTGAGTCTCCTTACCGTAACATCAACAGTTCTTACATCTCCGTAGTATTCATAACCCCATACCTCTTCCAAAAGTGTCTCCCTGGAAAAAACCTGTTCTGCATGCAGTGCCAGATATTTCAATAGCTCAAATTCTCTGAGGGTAAGCTCCAGAACAGTATCGCCCTTGCGAACCTCATATCTGTTCAAATCGATTATAAGATTGCCTGACTTTACTACCTGCCCGCTGCCTTCCAAGCCGGAATTAAGGAAGTTTGCCCTTCTGATATTGGCCTTGACCCTTGCCATAAGCTCCCTTACACTGAAAGGCTTAGTCATATAATCATCCGCACCAAGTTCCAAACCTAAAACCTTGTCAACTTCCTCTTCTTTGGCAGTAAGCATTATTATAGGAGTACTGACATTTTCCCTCAACTTCTTGCATACAGTAAAGCCATCCATAATGGGAAGCATTATATCAAGTACAATAAGGTCCGGTTTGTGCTCATAGGTCATGTTCACAGCCTGCTGTCCGTCCTCGGCCACAAATACCTTATACCCTTCCTTTTCCAGGTTAAATTTTATGATATCTGCAATTGGCCTTTCATCATCCACCACAAGAATTCTTCTGTTATCCATTAAATACACCACCCTATAAATCAAATAAATCAATTCTTCATACACATATTTTACTACTTATGTTCCTTTTTCGCAACAAGTCAGGATATACCAAAGGGTGTCAATTAATTCTCGGTTTTAAAAGGTAATGTTGAGCCTCCGATAGGCATAAGAATTATCTTTGAATCAGGGCCAAGAACTTTTATAGCTTCGTCTACTGCATTTTGTACGCTGTCGAAGGGTTCCATAAATATATCTCTTACCAATTTCGGCTCAAGGTCTGACACTAAAAAAATTCTTGCATTTTGAAGGACCATACCTATGGCTGCTGCTTTATGACCTCCAAGCTCAAACTTATCTTTTACCTGAGCTATCATATCCTCAGGCTTTTTAAACTCCCTCATCCACCTTTCAAATACCTTCTCGCCAAATCCCTCATTGCATGAAGCTATAAGTACTATGATTCCTCCATCTTTTACTGCATGCTTTGCATTGTCTAAGGCTTTTTGTGCCTGGTAAAGGTTAATATCTTTTGGAAAACCTCCCGGAGTCACTACAACTATATCAGCCTTTTCCTTTATCTTTATCTTGTACATGGAATCCAGGAATGCACAGCCTTGCCTGTGTGCCTTTATATAGTGGCCTGCTACAACTTTTATTATGTTCTTTTTGCTGTCCAATACCACATTTAAAATGAAGTCAATATGTACATACTCCTCAATCTCATCTATGTCCTGCCTTACAGGGTTATCATCCATGCTGCCGGCCTTTGCCCTCGGATCCGCCATATTGCTGTGGTTTGCCTGTATTGCTGCCCTTGTGGATACGCCAGGCATTATAGCCTTTGCTCCTCCGCTGTAACCTGCAAAATAGTGGTACTCAATATTACCAAGGCATATCCTCCTGTCTGCCTCAGCAACTACTTTGAATATATCAACAGGTGTGCCGTTTTTGCATGTTCCCATATTAATACAATTATCCGGATCGCTGTCTATGCATTTAACCTTACTGTACACATCTTCCCCAACAAGGTATTTCCTCTCATCTTCAGTGTGTTCTCTATGGCTTCCAATAGCTAGAACTATGGTAATGTCCTTTTCCTCTATGCCTCCAAGCTTCAGTTCACCTATAACAGCGGGGAGAACTGCCTTGCTCGGCATGGGTCTTGTTATGTCGCTGGTTATGATTGCAACTCTTTCTCCCGGCTTTACTATGTCTTTAAGCCTCTCAGCACCTATAGGGTTCTCTATAGCTCTTTTTACTTCGTCTGCTCCTTTAAGTCCGATATCAACCTTGTTTGGAAGAAGCTCACAAAGCAAGTTCTTTTCGTCTATATTAAACTCCACAATGCCTTTTCCATAACCAATCTGATATTTCATCACTATTTCCCCTTAACATTACTTTATATATTTAATAGTAAGTACTAATATTATTATACCATCTTCTCAATCATAAAAGAGTCATTATGGTAACTAACTGTTATTTCCGCACCAAAGGCGATAATAGGGGCAGCGGTGTACGCTTAATGAAATATTCATGCAGAGACAGTTAAATAACACATACAAAAGACCCAGAACTATTATATCCAATTGAGGACTATTGTCCTATTAAAATAAGGCTTGTACCTTATACTAATTTTGGTAATTGTAATATAAAATGTAAACATCTCAACAAAATGTTTTATATCCCCCCGGATATAAAAAGGCGGTCTGGTGGACCGCTCTTTTTTTTCTAACTCTTCCAAGCACCTGAATCGATATATTCATTCAGATCTTCTCCGTATATTCTAAGAAAAGCTTCATCCGAAGTGTTTCCTTTTTTTAACTCGTCCAGCATTCGGCCTATGCTATCTCTGCCGCTCCGTTCAATTAGTCCGCTTACAATATCGTAGGACTGCCTATAGGATTGTGTTTCATCCAATTCCATAAAGCTATTCCTAAGTTCATTTGCAGTATAGTATCTTTCGTAGCTAAAACCCTCTGCCCATTCTATTCCATCCACATCATACTCTTCATAGAGAGCCAGTCCTTCTGTTAACCACAGTTCTACGTTACCTCCGCTTCTATCATCAATCACCCTATGCACATACTCATGAAGTATTGGTCCCCCCGCTTCATATTCCTTTGTAAATATCTGCATACTGTTCAGATATGCCTTGGGTGACAATATATGAATGATACCAAAATTGTAGAGTCCCATAACAGCCTGTCCTTTGACAGACTGCTGATAATCCCACATGTTTTCCTGATCATAATATACAAACACTATTATTTTACCTTTTGGATAAAAACCGTAGTGCCTTCCTTCAACTTCGTAGCTCTTTTCAAAAATTCTTGCAATATCCCTTACTGCATCCTCATCTTTATCGGTATACTTGATGATAAAGTGTTTTGTTTCATATATATGGAACTCCGATGTATTTTCACTGCTTTTTATTTGGGCAAATACCTTGAGAGCTTCATAGCCCTGCATTCTTAAAGCTGTAAAGACTTTATTCCCTGTGAAGAAAAATAGTACCGAAGCTAATGCCAGTACTATTGCAATCTTTAAAATTCTTTTTCTCATATATCTGATTCCTCTCTAAAGCAAATCAAATATATTATACCAAGTTTTTATGTAAACTTCATTGGTATATTCTGATACTTTTCACACATTAATGGCAACCGCTGCAGCCTCCACAGCTTCCGCTGCTGCAACCTCCCCCGCCTTTTGCAGAGCCAACACTGCAGCATTTTCCTTCAAAAACCTGTTTGATTTCCTCGCTTCCGCATTTCGGACACTTTATGCCTTCTCTGTCAGATAATTTTATTATCTCTTCGAATTTTTCACCGCACTTACTGCATTTAAAATCTATTAAAGCCATTTGTAAACCTCCTTTTCGCAACCTGCTCCAGCGCCCCGCTTAAATCTAGTGTCTCGTATCTCGTGCCTCGTGTCTGACCCTATAGGAATACCCTATAGAAAATGCGTCTTACGCCGCATTTTTCGCTAGGGAACCCTATGGTTCCCTTCGACGGATGCAAGCATCCTGAGCACCCTCCTTTAACGGCAGGGGGCTTCTCCCCCTTGCATCCCCCATTGTATAGGAAACTATATTTTCCTATACAATAAATATATATATCATTCACCGATTTTTTTCAATAGCATAATATGATATAAGGCTTTAAATCTTCATACCGGGGGATAGTTATGATTTCGATTTTCTCATATTTTAATATTTTAAATAAAGTTGATCCCGCAATAAAAAAATATATTTCTATCAAAAAGGTCAAAAGTATACCTGTTATAATTACATTCAAGAGACCACTTGATCCAAAAACCGAATCCGCACTAAAGCACAAGGGGCTCAGAATTAAATATCATCTGCCTTTTATATGTGCGGTAACCGGAAAAATAAAAACCGGTAATTTTGATTCTGTATGTAGTTTTGTCGAAATTTCAAAAATATATTTTGACGGTACTGCAAAGCTTATGGGTGATATTGACAAAGGAGATAGAACATACGATAACCCCGGGACCTCCCCTGTTCATTTAAGCGGAAAAGGCATTACTGCGGCTTTTATTGATTCCGGTGTATATCCTCACCCGGATTTAACAAGACCCCGAAACAGGATCCTTAGTTTTAAGGATTATATTAATGAAATCAATGAGCCTTATGATGATAACGGTCATGGCACAGCCTGCATAGGAGCAGCCTTTGGAGCCTCTATTGACGGAAAGTTCAGGTCGTCAGCCTATAACTGCAATATTGTTTGTGCAAAAGCCTTCAACAATCTCGGGTATGGATACTTCTCAGATATATTGGCAGCAATGCAATGGATATACAGTATAAAGGAAAAATACAACATAAGAGTACTTGTACTTCCCTTTGGCGGCTGCACAAGCAAGCACTTTGATATCCTAAGCTTAGCATCGGAAACTCTTTGGAATAACGGTCTTTTTGTGTGCACCTGCACCGGGAATCTCGGACCTAATGAGGCCAGTATAGTATCTCCCGGCGTCTGCGGTTCTACCTTTACAACAGGAGCTTGTACCGGGTCGGGACCTTCTTCAAAGGTTGCAGCTTACAGCGGCCGCGGTCCTGTGGAAGGTAAATATGATAAGCCCGATGCCGTTATGCCCGGTTATAAGGTAACAACCCTTAATGCTGATACTGACTATATGCCCGGTGTCAGATTATCCTCCCAATCTAAGCTGTCGGGGCAGCAATACACTCAGATAAGCGGGACTTCCGCTGCGGCAAGCCTGACTGCCTCTGCCGCAGTGCTTTTATGCCAGAAAAAACCGGAACTTTCTCCGGCAAATATTAAATCCCTGCTCAACAGGTTCTGCACCTCATTAAATGAACTTAAGACCGCTCAAGGTGCCGGTATCATTGACATAAAAAAGATTGAGGAGTTCAACTAATCCTCAATCTTTTACGTGTTTTAATTCATATTCACTTACTTCAAATAGCTTGTCGGATTCTGTATAACACCATTCTTACGTATCTCAAAATGTACATGTGCTCCCGTACTGTTGCCCGAGTTCCCCACCTCGCCTATTTTCTGACCTTTGTATACCTTATCTCCATCCTTTACGCTGTACTTGCTAAGATGTCCATAGTAAGACACAAAATTGGCACCGTGGTCTATTATAATAAGCTTACCGTATCCGCCTTTATAACCGACCCAGATGACCTCTCCTCCGTCCGAGGCTTTTACCGAGGAACCATAAGGAGCTCCGATATCTATACCTGTGTGTCTTCTGCCCCATCGCATCCCATATCTGGATGTTATGCTCCCCCTGGCAGGATATGAGAAGGTTCCTGTTCCTTTTTTGGGCGGAGGGTCCTTAGTCCCCTTAACGATTATCTGCGTCTTAGGCTCCTTGATCATTTTCTCGCTAAGGATTGTCCTTCCGGTCTCAATGCCGTTAACCTTTGTTACATCGGCAATAACTTCCTTTTCACCATATATGCCCTTGACCCTTATACTGGTCTCATCCTTATACAATGAGCTGCTGAATTCCACCTTCTGCTCGAATTCCGCCTTCTCAACAGATGTGATAGTTTCGACCGTCTTAACGCTAATAAGAGGTTTGGGGACAATCAGATTAATCACCTGACCAATCTGAACTCTTTCGGTGTTTACTCCCGGATTAGCTTTTTCAAGGTCAGAAAGAGACAGATTGTACTTTCTGGATATGGCCCAAAAACTCTCCCCGGACTTTATCACATGAGTCTTGACTTCATTGGTGCCTTTTATGATAAACTCGATAATCTCATCTTTATCAGCTATTTCCGAAGCATCTATAAATTCATCTTTCAGTTCTATCTTTTCTGCAAAGCCAATCTCTTTTATTTTGGATCTGTCTGCTCCTGCCAGGCTCCTGTCCTGAATCTCCTTCAAAAGCTCTTCGGCTTTTTCTTTTGTCTTAAGTACTGCGATAATATTCCCGCCTGCATATAGGGTGCATCCTTGAACCTTGAATTGTACATTCCTTCCCAATGTTTCAACCAAGGCATCGTCTTTTAGTACCTCTTTGTTTGATGCTCTTGTTCTTTCATATGTAACTTCACTGGTAAAGCTTATTTCCGAATCAGCGTTTTCCTGGTATTTCTGTTTCAGCGTTTGCAATGCAGTTTCAACAGATTTCTGGTTCCTGACCTAGATCGGA
>JAQVFD010000101.1 GCA_028697435.1 Clostridiaceae bacterium | reverse complement strand
TAGAATAATACTAACATAGGAAATAGAACGTGTCAACAGTTAATATTTGTTTTGCCAATTAACTTATTTCATACTATGTTATGACTACGGATGTAATAGTATTCATTACATAGCTTAAATACATTACAAAAATTTGAAATGCAGAATTATATAATATACAATATAATAGAGTGTAGTACATATGGAGAAACGGAGGTTGAAACATGGGTAAGATAACAAGATTACTGATTATTACTGTCTTGATAATTGCATTTATTGTATCGCCTGTATATGCAGATAATATGGATACAGGATGGAAGGGATATGGGCTTTATAATCTGAATAAATCGGAGGTCACTATTTCCAATGAATCAGATTATGTATCAATAGACGGCAAAAATGTAAATGCAGTATATGAGTATACAATAAAATCCAGTTCACAAAGGGATATATCAGTTAATTTTGGAATACCGGATAATGGAATCGTCAAATTCAGCGTTCATGACGGGATCAAATATCTGAATTACAAGACCAGAAATGCTTCATACCTTAAGAATACCTACGGGGCTGTTAACCTTCAGACTCCGGATGTCAGATGGTATTTATTCACCATGGTATTTACACCTGGGCAAACCAGGACAATTAAAGTAAGCATTGAAGCTGAGATGTTAAAAGAAGAGAATGATACATACGGTTTGAGCTTCTTCAAAGACAGAAATTACTCCTATGCAATAAATAGTGAGAAAACATTAATAACTTTGAAGCTTGCCGATTTTAAACCTTATTATATATTTGAGCTTGAAGGGATTAATGAAGAAAGTATATCCGAGGATGGTGCCGTTACTCTATCATACAGCGGGGATTATGGAAACGGTGCATTTATGCGGTATCAGAATGTTGATAAAATGGCTTTGGACAGTCTTGGTAAAAGTGCATATAATAAGCCTAAGGATATTGTTAAAGCCTTTAATGATAAAAAATATAGTGATGCAATTATGCTATGCAATGAGTATTTAAATGCACCTACGGACAGCAGTTTGAACATTGAGCAAGTGAAGTATGTTAAGGCAGAATGTATCAGGCAGTCGGGCAATAGTGAAGAGTATTTAAGCTCATTGGAGCAGCTTAACATATCTCAGCTGTATCCCGGAAGGATACGATACAAGATATTGCATGATAAGCTTAAAGCCTATGCAGATACGAAGAATGATGAGGGTATGAACATGATACTTAAGGATTTGATTCCTGAAACTCAGATGAGCTATCCATACCTGTATCATTGGCTTGATAAAAATGGCTACAAGCTGATAGAGGATGAACAAGCTGTTGAAGACATTGCTCCTCCTGTTGATAATAAAGGGAGCGCTATTAAAAACAGGGGCTTTGATATACTCGGAATGGTAATTAAGTTTTCAAATTTTGTTGCTCAGAGCCGATGGACATATGTATTTTTGGGTTTTCTTGTCGGGTTTATTATCGGCAGACTGACAAAAAGGAAAAAGAAAAGCAAATCAGTATATCTTTTTAGGGATTAATTCATATATGTCCCTAATAATTCACATAATATTACCAAGTGCACCATGAACTTCTGCAATAAAACAATTCTTAAGGAAGGTGATATTATGAAAGCAAAAAAGACAACGAAAAAACAAATAGTGCTAACACCTGAGGATGCGATGAAATACGAAATTGCAAATGAACTTGGTCTGGGAGAGAAGCTTTCTCAGGTAGGATGGGGAGGGCTGACAGCAGAAGAGACCGGAAGGATAGGCGGATTGATTACCAGAAAAAAGAGACGTATGTCAGGTTGATTATATAGGTGTCACTACAGCCGCATCATGCGGCTGTTGCTATTAAGCACAGCTAATGGGGGAGGATTGTGGATTATATATGAGCTGCTATAATGGATTTGCCGAACTTTATGATTTATTCATGGATGAAATCGACTACAACGCCTGGTGTAAATATATAGAGGATATATTCGGAGTTTACGGGATCAAGCCTGCAAGAATATTGGATACTGCCTGTGGCACAGGGAATATTTCGATCCGAATGTCAAAGTCAGGATATAATGTTTGGGGGCTTGATATATCAAGTGATATGCTAACTGTTGCAGAAAACAAATCAAGAGCTGCCAAGCATAAAATTACTTTTTTGAACCAGGATATGACGAAGATGAGTTTAAAAGAAAAATTTGATGCTGTGCTTTGCATGTGTGACGGAGTTAATTATGTTAGTGACGAATCAGAGCTGGCCGACTATTTTGGATTAGTTTATGAAAGACTTGAAAAAGATGGTATATTTATTTTTGATATAAGCAGCTACTATAAGCTAAAATATATATTAGGCGACAATACTTTTTACGAAGAAAAAAATAATAAATATTATATTTGGGATAATAGTTTTGATGAAGAATCAGATATTATAGAAATGGATTTGATATTTTTTGTTCCACAGGATGGATTGTACAGGAAATTTTACGAATGTCATATGCAGAAAGCTTATAAAAATGAGCATTTAGTTGACCTTCTTAAAAAAGCACGTTATAGAAATATTAATTGTTACGATGGTTTTAGTTTTGAAAAACCGGATGAAAAAAGCGAAAGGGTTTTTTTTGCAGCCCGAAAGTAAGTGAAATATTTGGATAAATTGGAGGAAACCCATGAAGGATTATATTCTAAGAGGAGCAAGTACGGATGATAGTATAAGATTTTTCTGTGCCATTACTACAGAGATGGTCGAGGAGGCAAGAAAAATCCATAATTGCAGCCCTGTTTCTATTGCCGCATTGGGAAGGATGCTGACAGCGGGAAGTATGATGGGAATTATGCTTAAGTCAGATAACGATACCATGACTCTGCAGATAAATGGAAAAGGTCCTGCCGGAAGTATAGTGGTAGTAACCGACAATACGGGAAATACGAGGGGCTATATTGCAAATCAGGATGTTGAATTAATGCAGCACGAAAATGGTAAGCTTGATGTAGGAAGTGCAGTAGGTATTGATGGTGTCCTTACTGTAATAAGGGATATGGGTATGAAAGAGCCTTATGTTGGACAAATTCCTATTGTAACCGGAGAAATAGGGGATGATATATCTTCTTACTTTGCCGTATCAGAACAAATACCTACTGCCGTAGGTTTGGGAGTACTGGTTGAAGTGGACGGTCATGTAGCCGCTTCGGGAGGTTTCATAATTCAATTGATGCCGGAAGCAGATTCCGCAGTTATACAGAAGCTTGAAGAGAGACTTGGCAAAATTCGCTCTGTAACTGAAATGATAAGTTCCGGATACGACGCCGAAGGTATTATAAAGAATATCTTAGGAGATATTGAGCATAAGATATTAGAAAAAAAACATATAGCTTATAAATGCAACTGCAGCAAGAGCAGGATGGAAAAAGCTCTTGTAAGTATAGGGAAAAAGGATCTGGAAGAGATAATACAAGAACAAGGCAGTGCAGAACTTGTCTGCCATTTTTGCAATGAAAAACATTACTTTGCCGGAGATGAACTTATTAAGCTGTTAGAAAAGGCATCTGCAGGTATATAATATAGTAAGTGCAAGATTATTAAAGGAATCTCGTGCAATAAATTGATAAATGTAAGAAATATAAAAATTTAAGTTTTGACTTTAAATAATCTGTAGGTTATACTAAGTGATGTCGCAAGTTTTAGTGGGGGCATAGCTCAGCTGGGAGAGCATCTGCCTTACAAGCAGAGGGTCATAGGTTCGAGCCCTATTGTCCCCACCAACTTTTTCCGCATTGCGGAAAAAGACTAACATTCATTGATTAAAGCCGTAGCACATGCGGAGGCAACATAATTAAACCATTAGGGAAAGTGGCCCAGTAGTTCAGTTGGTTAGAATGCCAGCCTGTCACGCTGGAGGTCGACGGTTCGAGCCCGTTCTGGGTCGCCATTTTTATTATATACTTGGGCGTTGGATATTACTGCCTTGGTAGCTCAGTCGGTAGAGCAGAGGACTGAAAATCCTCGTGTCGGTGGTTCGATTCCGCCCCAAGGCACCAAACATTGCGGGTTTAACTCAGTGGTAGAGTGTCACCTTGCCAAGGTGAAAGTCGCGAGTTCGAATCTCGTAACCCGCTCCAAATTTTATGGCGACATAGCCAAGTGGTAAGGCAGAGGACTGCAAATCCTTTACCCCCGGTTCAAATCCGGGTGTCGCCTCCATTTTACTTATAACTTATTGGACACAATGAGTTTTTTTGTTTTTTGTAGGGACGCCACAAATGGTGTCCTTATCAATAAGGAGCGGAGTATATATGGATTTTTTAAAAGTGCCTTTTATACCGGATAGAGATGTAAGCCTTGTAATAGTGGATTATCGTATAAGCCCGGTTATTGAATCTAACCTGAAAGCGAAAGGGATTGAATGCGTCAAGACTGTCCGGTGTCAAGACTTGTACGATTCTGTAGACGGGCATCCGGACATGCTGATGTTCCATTTGCGAGGAAACAATATAGTATTGGCACCCAATATCTATGAAAGCATGGAACCAATGCTTACGAAAAAAGGATTTGCAGTGACAAAGGGTGCAACTTGGCTTGAGAGAAACTATCCAGGCAATATAGCATATAATATATTGAGAGTCGGGGATGCAGTATTTCATAATATTAAACATACTGATCCAGAGATAACTAAAGCATTAAGAAATGAAAATGTGAAGATACTGAATGTAAAGCAAGGCTATACAAAATGTTCTGTATGCATCCTAAACGATAAAACAATCATAACTTCCGATGCAAGGATTTCAGAAATTGCGGAAAAGTATGGAATAGAAAGTTTTTTTATTAAGCCCGGTGGAATTGATCTTAAAGGTATGAACTATGGCTTCCTCGGAGGTGCAAGCGGGTTGCTGTCAAAAAGCCGTATAGCATTTTCAGGAAACCTTGAAAGCATTGAAGATAATCACAAATTGATTGATTTTATTAGTGCAAAAGGCTTTGAGATAGAATATTTATCAGATGAAAAAGCTGTGGATTATGGTTCTATTCTGCCTTTGAAATGCCGTTAATTGAAACATTTACAGACCATGTATAATGATAGTATTTAATACTCAGGAAAATAAGGTGTGGCAGCGTTTTAAGATATTTAACCCGTCACTTAGCTTTGAATACAAGAAATGTTTAGGCAAATACTAATTAAGAAAGACAATTTAATTATTCCTGATAATTCTTTGGGTACTCTCTGTCCAATAATATGGTATCCAGCAAGGAGGGAGTAGAACAAATGTTTCTTGTTGCAATTGGTCCAGGGGTCGACTCCGAAAAAATACAATCTGAAATATACAGGCAATTTAACGAAGCAAAACTGGAAGGCATAGATACTTTTTATAAGGATTACCGACTGGGAGATACACTTTTCATAAGCTGCGGAATTAATGAATGTCTTGAGGCTGGTGAAGAATTCAAATATATTCTTGCTAATATTCTTTCAAGAGTAATAATAGAGCATTATGAATTGAAGCTTCTCAGGAAAATTGTCAGGGAGAACTACTTTTACCTGAATTCTAAAGAGCAGGCGGTTGTTACCGATAATGCATGCAGGCTTCTTATGGATGAAAAACCCATTGAACCGGGAGGGTTCTATAAAGCTACCAGAAAAAACAGGATCATGAGAGAAATAATTGAGTATTTAGACGTTGAAAAGGAATTTAACATAGAAGGATTTATAAATTTTCGGCTTAATACGTATCTAAATGAGTTAAATGTTACCGTTGAAAGGGCATTGGAGATATTTGTAGCTGAAAGGGAATACAATGAGTTTATTAAGCTGTTAAGGTATTTTGTTGAAATCCAGGAATGCAAGATAGATACTGTACACCTATGCCAATCCAAGGATGGCAGATATATATTGTATGATGATAAAAAGAACAGCATAAGCAGTGAATATTTTGATGAACTGCGCACTGATATACTGGATGACACAATTAATTATGATGATCTGTTAATCAGCACATTAATTACAGTTTCGCCTAATAAAATAATGATACATTGTATTGATAAATTTAAGAATAAGGAACTGATTCAAACTATTTCAAATGTATTTGCAGAGAGGATAACAATATGCAATAGCTGCGAATTATGCGACAGTTTGCAGCAAAGCAGTGAAACAAACAAGTATAGTCTGTAATCGACCTTTATGGTATAATAGTTGCGATAATGACAATTATTATACCTTTTATTTATAAAAATATAGGACAATCGGGGGCAAACAAATGTACGAGGCACTATTTCTGATAATTGTCGGAGCGGTTATTGGTTGGATTACAAACGTGTTAGCTATAAAAATGCTTTTCAGACCTATAAGACCTTTTAGAATCCCGATACTAAATATCACAATACAAGGTCTTATACCCAAGAGAAGACGTGATATCGCAAAAAGTATTGGCGATGTAGTTGAAAAGGAACTTGTATCAATAAATGAGATTTTTGATAAGTTGGTAACTGAGGAAAATAAGCAGGAAGTAATATCTATAATCAGAGAGAAACTGCTTAAGGTAATTGACTATAAGATTCCGGCAATTATACCTTTCTCTATAAAGAGCAGAATAATTGATTATTTCGACGATCAGATAAACAAGGATGCAATGTCTATTCTTGACAGCTCTGTTGACGGAATATTAAGCAATACTGCATATAAGGTCAAGATAGGTGAGATGGTAGAAGAAAAAATAGACGAACTGGATATGGAGAATATGGAAAGGCTAATTTTGAGCCTTACTTCAAGAGAACTGAAGTACATTGAACTTCTGGGCGGAGTATTAGGTGGAATAATAGGACTTTTCCAAGCTGTTATTGTAAGAATGATATAAATATTATATCATTGCTTTTTTAATTTGAATAATGTATAATTTATTACAAATAATATACTTGCTGCTATGATAAGGACGAGTAAAGCAAGGAATTCCATAAGGGAGGAAATGTCACAGACTGAAAGCATTTCTTGGACGCACTGCTTGAAAACCACCTTGGAGCTTCGGATTGAACAAGAGAAATCTTTAGTAAGTTCGAACGTTGATTACGTTATAATCCCGAGTAATAACAGGGTGGAACCGTGGGAAGATTTCCTGCCCCTATGGGGGTGGGAATTTTTGTTTTTTTGCTGAAAAATAAAACCTGCAAATAAAAGTCAAGAGTAAAAATGAAAAAGTTTAAAGTTTAAAAATGGGTATGGCAAACAGAGCTGCCACAGAGTAAAATTTTGTGCAAGCTTGACAGGAAAGTGATAATTGAATCTAA
>JAQVFD010000100.1 GCA_028697435.1 Clostridiaceae bacterium | reverse complement strand
TTTTTCTGGAAAAACCTCTTTCATCGATAAAGAAGGAAACAACAACTTCCAGCAGAGAAATAGAAGAGGTTAAAGCCGCTAATGCTACTAAAAGGAAAAACAGCAACCCGAATATTCTGCCTATAATCGGTCCCATTGTGGCAAAAATTGCCGGAACAGTAACAAATACAAGTCCGGGTCCTTGAGTTACCTCAAAACCAAATGATACTGCTGCAGGAATGATTACTACTCCTGACAGAATTGCAACAAGCGTATCAATCGCAGGTATATTTAAAGAATTCGAAACAAGATTCTCTTTCTTGTCTAAATAGCTGGCATAGGTTATTATACAACCCATACCAAGGCTTAAAGAGAAAAACGCTTGCCCCATGGCAGCTAACATAACTTGTCCGTTTAACTTCGACCAATCCGGTGCAAACAAGAATTTCAATCCTTCTCCGGCACCCGGCAAAGTTACTGAACGAATAGCCAAAATTATCAACAATACAAACAATGCAGGCATCATAATTTTTGATGCTTTCTCAATTCCTTTTTGGATTCCACCGATAACTATAATAACATTTAATGCCATATAAACTGCCGTCCAAAAGATCGGAGACCAGGTTCCTGATACAAGAGCGCCGAAGATTCCTCCAAGAGTTTCAGGATTTGAGGTTGACAATTCTCCGATTAGTGTTTTAAAGAAATATGCAACTGACCATCCTCCCACAACGGGATAATACCCAACTATTAAAAATGCAGCTACTACCCCAATTACACCAATGAAAGTAAATCTTTTGTCCAGCTTTCTGTAGGCGCTCATTGTTGATAGTTGAGTATTTCTACCCAGAGCCATTTCCATCAACATTAAGCTAAACCCAATAACTACAACACAGAGCAAATAAACCAGTACAAATGCTCCTCCGCCATTGGAACCTGCAAGATAAGGAAACTTCCAGATATTGCCGAGACCGACTGCCGATCCGGCTGCTGCTAAAATAAAACCTATCTTGGTACCAAATTGCTCTCGGCTAGCTGTTTGAGTCTCTTTTTCCATTACCATAACCTCCTTTATTTTTTAAATAATTGCAGTTCAATGCAAACTTATTTATAACACTTTACAGACTCGGCTCCGCGTTTTAATGCTTCCTCATTAATCTGTATCAGATTCCCCTTAGATGAACCGAGTACTTTTTCCACCGATTGAATAATTGATTGCTTGGCAACAATCTTGGTCAGTTCAATATATGCTCCTAACATGACCATATTGGCAACCTTTGCGTTTCCAATTTCGTTAGCAATATCATTAGCTGGAATTTCATAGGCTTTCACATCTCCCCTGGATGTTTTTTCACTGATTAATGAGCTGTTTATGAGAAGATTACCGCCACTTACCACAAATTTTTCAAACTTTTCCAATGAAGGCAAATTCATAATAATTGCAGCATCAGCTTCTTTTACTATTGGTGAACCCACAAGTTCTTCAGATATAATTACATTGCAGTTTGCTGTTCCTCCTCTCATTTCCGGTCCATAAGACGGGAGCCATGATACATTTTTCCCTTCAAGCAATCCGGCGTAAGAAAGAATTTGGCCCATAGACAAAACTCCCTGTCCACCAAAGCCCGCGATTATAATCTGTTGCTCAACCATCTATTCCACCTCCTTAGGATTACCAATATTACCCAAAGGATAGTAAGGTATCATATTATCCTTCAACCATTCAAGTGCCTCTACCGGTGTCATTTTCCAGTTTGTAGGACAGGTGGATAATACTTCTACCATTGAAAATCCAACCCCTGTTATTTGATTTTCAAAAGCTTTTTTAATAGCAGACTTTGCTTTTCGAATATGAGCCGGGTCGTGAACGGATACTCTTTCAATGAAAGTCGCACTGTCCAGTGTGGCTAACATTTCTGACATTCTTATCGGCATTCCATAATGTAACTTATCTCTGCCAAGGGGAGCAGTTGATGCTTTTTGTCCTGCAAGTGTGGTAGGAGCCATTTGACCTCCGGTCATTCCATAAATGGCATTGTTAACGAATATAACAGTTATTCTTTCTCCTCTCATTGCCGCATGAACAATCTCAGCAGTACCAATTGAAGCTAAATCTCCATCTCCTTGATAGGTAAATACTATACTATCAGGATGTACTCTCTTTATACCGGTAGCAACTGCTGGTGCCCTTCCGTGTGCCGCTTGTTGAGCATCACAATTAATATAATCATAAATAAAAGTTGAGCATCCGACAGGTGCAACCATAGTAGACTTATCTAATATGTCCAATTCTTCTAATACCTCTCCGACTAATCTATGCACAATGCCATGGGTGCATCCGGGGCAATAGTGCATTGCTGCAGGGGTGAGTGCTTTTGTTCTATCGAATACTGTTTTCATTATATTTCGCCCCCCAAAATTTTTTTAACCTTTTCTACTATTTCTGTTTGGTCAGGAAGCATTCCACCTGTCCTTCCATAAAAATAAACCGGTTTCTTGCCATTCACACCCAGCCTGACATCCTCAACCATTTGCCCCAGACTCATTTCAACCGTTAAAAAGGCTTTAGCCGAATCTGCAGCTTTTTCATAGGCTCCATAGGGGAAGGGCCAAAGTGTAATAGGTCTTATCATTCCTGCCTTTATTCCTATCTTTTTCAATGCTTTAATGGCATTACTCACTATCCTTGAAGTTGTTCCATAAGCTGTTAAAACTATATCTGCATCATCTACATCTAAGCTTTCAAATTTGGTTTCATTCTTCTTTATTTCTTCATATTTCATTTGCAGCTTTAAATTGTGGTTTTCAAGATCTTCCGGTTGAATAAATAGCGAGCTGATCAATCTCTTCTTTCCATTTTTGTCCTTGATACCCGTTGTTGCCCAATCTTTTGGCGGTAACTCCCGTTTTTTCGGTTCATTAAACTCCACTGCCTCCATCATCTGTCCAAGGGTGCCATCTCCCAAAATCATAACAGGGTTACGATATTGATCTGCTATATCAAATCCATCCATTACTAAATCACACATTTCTTGGATAGAGTTAGGGGCTAATACTATTAAGCGATAGTCGCCATGTCCTCCTCCTTTTGTTGCTTGAAAATAGTCCGATTGAGCCGGTTGAATTCCGCCTAATCCGGGTCCTCCTCTAACAATGTTCACAATTAAACATGGCAGCTCTGCACCTGCAATATAAGAAATACCTTCCATTTTTAAACTAATTCCCGGACTGGAAGAAGAAGTCATTACCCGTGCTCCGGCCCCTGAAGCCCCATAGACCATATTAATTGCTGCTACTTCGCTTTCTGCTTGCAAGAAAACGCCTCCCACCTTTGGCAGCTCCCTTGACATGTATTCAGGCAGTTCACTCTGTGGAGTAATAGGATAACCAAAGAAATATCTGCATCCTGCCTTTATAGCTGCAGCACCTATTGCTTCATTTCCTTTCATTAAATCTTTAGCCATACCAATTACCTCCTTTCTTAAATAAATTCTTGTTCAACTCTAATAACGATATCCGGGCACATAGCAGCACAATTTACACATCCGATACACTTGCCAATATCCATTACTGTAGCCGGATGATATCCTTTGCTGTTAATTCTCTTAATATCCATTACCACTATCTGAACCGGACAAACTCGAGTGCATAATGCGCACCCTTTGCATCTGTCTTCATCAAAGGTAACCCTGCCCTTAGTTTTTGCCATTAAGTATCCCTCCTTATAACTAAAGCTTCCTCTTCTTCCCTTAAAACCCTCAATCCACCTTCTGCCAATGCAAGCATTTCGTCTTCACCGGGGTAAATAATAATTTGTCCCAAAAATTCTACATATGCTTTAATCCAATTAATAAACTGATTGTCATAAGCAATTCCTCCGGTTATTGCTATAGCATCAACTTCTCCCCTTAGCACTGCTGCCGCTGCGCCTATTTCTTTTGCCACTTGATAAGCCATTGCTTTATATATCAGTTCTGCCTTTTTATTGCCCTGTGCTATCATTTCAGAAACCTTACGGCCATCGTTTGTGTCCAAATAAGAAACAAGACCTCCTTTGCCAACTATCCTTTTCTTAAGTTCTTGCGAAGTATAATTACCGGAAAAACAAAGATCAATCAAACTCCCTACAGGCAAGGCTCCTGTTCTTTCCGGCGAAAATGGCCCATCTCCATCCAAAGCATTATTAACGTCTATAACTCTTCCATTTTTATGGGCACCAACTGAAATACCTCCTCCAATATGTGCAACAATAAGATTTGCTTCTTCATATGGTTTGCCTATTTCCTTTGCTGCTTTACGTGCTATCGCCTTTTGATTCAAAGCATGGAAAAATATTTGTTTTTCGATGCCCTGCAAACCAGTGATTTTGGCAATTTTCTCAACCTCATCTACCACTGGGGGGTCAACAACAAAGGCTGGAATACCTGATTGTTTTGCAATAGAATATGCTAAAATGCCCCCCAAATTGCTGGCATGCTGCCCTCTTTCGGATTTAATCAACTCTTCAAGCATTACCTCATTAACTCTATATGTGCCACCACAAAGAGGTTTCAATAAGCCCCCTCTTCCAATCACTGCTGATAACTGTGTTGTATTAAATCCCTTGTCATTTAGAGTCTTTAATATTAATTCTTTTCTATAAGAAAACTGATCTATAATACTTTTGAAGGAAGAAATTTCTAAAGATGAATGTCTGATTACTTCATTGAAAATTGGTTTTTCATTATCATACAAAGCAATTTTTGTAGAAGTAGAACCTGGGTTTATTATTAGCAATAGGAAATTTCTTTGCATAACCTCACCCCCATGTATAAACTGCAACAATTTTACCTGACAAATCCATAGTTCCAAAGTCTTCCTCAGTTGCTGCCAGTATCCCTTTGCCCTGCAGCTTCCAACATTTAATAATATATATTGCATATCTTATGCCAAGGATTGTTATGAAATTAACATAATGAATATTTTCTTTCTGCTTCAATAAATGGCCGTTATCCTTAACCATTCTTGTTTAAGAGTTTTAAATTATATTTGATGAATTGTATATGCGTAAAAAATTTAAAAATAAAAAATGAGCTTTGAAAATAAGCTCATCTTAGTAAACTAATTGAAAATTTTTTCATGAAATTTTTTTCAATTTCATTAATTTTTTGAATATTCTTTCATATTTCTACGTTAACTGATATTTTTTTAACTTATAGTATAAGCTTCTGACAGTAATCTTCAATTCATTAGCTGTTATTGTCTTATTCATATTGTTTTTAATCAATAAATATAGTATATATTTCTTTTCACTTTCTTCTATATGCTTTTTTAGAGATACTTTTCTGTTATAATCATCTTCATAGATTTTTGTGTCGATCAAATTTTTGTTGCTTGAATATAAATCCGGAATATGGTGGGAATCTATAATCCTTTCGCTCATACCCATATTGATTATTGCTCTGCCGATTATATTTTCTAATTCCCTGACATTGCCCGGCCAATGGTATTCAGATAAAACCTGTATGGCTTCATTAGAAATATCGTTGACATTACGACCATATTCTTGATTACACGTCCTTATGAGATAATTACTTAAAAGATAAATATCACTTTTTCTTTCCGATAAGCTGGGAATATTTATTGGAAAAACCGTTAGTCTATAATACAAATCCTTTCGAAATCTTTTTTCTTCTACTGCCTTTTCCAAGTCAATATTTGTAGCTGCTATGATTCTTACGTCAACTTCTATTGGTTGATTGTCTCCAACAGGTATTATTTCCTTCTCTTGAATAACCCTTAATATTCTAGCCTGGGTTTCCAGTGAGATTTCTCCTATCTCATCCAAAAAAATAGTACCCTTGTTAGCCTTCTCAAATAATCCCTGCCTCCCGCCCTTTATTGCTCCCGTAAAAGCACCCTCAACATATCCAAACAACTCACTGTTAATAAGACTTTCTTCCAGAGCAGCACAGTTTACCCTTAAAAATTGATTAGTTCTTCTGCTGCTTCCATTATGAATTGCATGAGCAAATAATTCCTTGCCTGTTCCGCTTTCACCTCTTAGCAACACGGTAACCGGAGTATCTGCAGCCTTTTTTGCTTTTTCTACAGCTCTTAGAATTGATGAATGCTCTCCAATTATATCTTCAAAAGTATATTTTGCCTCCAACTTTCTTATGATCTGTTTTGCTTGTTCCAATTCTCTGGTAAGCTTACGTATATTTGTGATGTCATGTGCAATCCCCACGCTCCCCTTCAGCTTACCTTCAATAAATATGGGAGCAATATCAACTATTACTTGTTTTCTATTTGGATTAACTTTTATTAAAGCTCCCTTGACAGGTTTCTGAGTTTTCAGAACCTGCATATGTATACTTTCCCCTTCTGCTATATCTACTGTGGCAGGCTTACCGATTACATCCTTTTCTGTCATCCCTACCATTTTTGTATAAGCAGGATTAATATATATTCCTATACCGTTTTCATCTACAACAGATATAGCATCTTGTGTGGAGTCAAGAATAGATTTTAATAGATGTGTGTATTCTTCCAAACTGGTAAGCTGACTACCCATTTTTTTTATGTCTGTGATATCTCTGAATATAGCATATGCTCCAACAATCTTTCCCTCCCGGTTAAATAAAGGCATTCTGCTCGTTATAGTTTTGGTATCTTTTATTTGCTGTGTTCTGTTTAATTCTTCTTTTCCTGTCTCAATGATTATATGAAGCTTGGTATTGGGTATAACACTTTCTACTGGTTTCCCAAAAGCATCCGCCATTGAAATATCCATCAGTTTTTCTGCAGCTCTATTTAAAAACATAATATAGGCGTTTTTGTCCACAACAACTAATGCTTCATTAATGTTATCAATAATCTGGGTCAGTTTGAAAATATCCATCGAATCCACCCTTTCCCAATAGAATTTTCCGTTCAAATTCCTCAATAATTATTGAATCGCAACCTATATCTGTCTTTTAACATAGTATTGCTCTTGTTTCATCCTTTCCAGCCTATTCCAGAATACCAAAAACAATATGAAAGTATTGGAAAATTCAAAATAAATTATTTATTGCGACTATATATGCTTATTATATACTAAATTAAGTGATTATGGTAATTTAAAAATATGTACTTTTCACAACATATGAATAAAGGAATATGTTTCTTACTGTCTAAATTCAACGTAATCAGTAAAAACAAGGTGCTACCCCTTAAAATACTAAGAGATAGCACCCTTACATTATTCTATAATAAAGCTCTCAAAACCTTGGCATATAAGGCTTTTTTACTTATGGCTGTAATCGCCCATCTTATCCTTAATCACTGCCTGGGCTGCTGCAAGTCTTGCTATCGGCACCCTGAAAGGT
>JAQVFD010000099.1 GCA_028697435.1 Clostridiaceae bacterium | reverse complement strand
ACCCATGCGGCAATTTGGGTCGTTATGGCTTATTCAATGATGAAAAACACAGATATGGCCTGGAAGATATTTAATATGCTGAATCCGATTAATCATGCAAATACCATGATGGAAGCTTCAAGATACAAGGTTGAACCATATGTAATGGCAGCAGATGTATATGCAGTTCCTCCACACACAGGAAGAGGAGGTTGGACATGGTATACAGGTGCATCAGGCTGGATGTACAACGTAGGAATTCAGGAAATATTAGGATTTAGGAAAAAGGTGGATAGAATTGTTATAGAGCCATGCATACCAAGAGATTGGCTTGAGTACAATATTAAATATAAACACAATAAGAACACCATATATAATATATTGGTAAGAAATCAGAACCGGATTGGCAGCGGAAAAGCAGATATCATACTGGACGGAAAGAAGTTGGAAGGTAATGAAATTCCTCTTGTTGAAGACGGTTTAGAGCATATTGCAGAGGTTAGCCTTGTGTAAAGCGCAGAAACAAATGAAAACATTTCCTTGAAATGAAGTATTAACTATATTATATTATATATATCATCTATGAATCTGGGGGTGTAATAATGGGCGAAAAATTTGAAGACACAATGAAATTTAAGGTTGAGACTGATAAGAAGTATGAAGCATCAGAAATACTTCTGTCTGTTTACAGCGCATTAAAGGAGAAAGGCTACAACCCCATCAATCAGATAGTGGGATACATATTGTCGGGAGATCCTACCTATATTACAAGCCACAATAATGCAAGAAGCCTGATTAAAAAACTTGAAAGAGATGAACTTCTTGAAGAACTCGTAATGTCATATGTTGATGGAAAGTAGCTCTGATCCTGTACAGGGGAGATTGGTTTGAAGAAAAGCCTGGCCGTCTTTTTTTCCATGGTTGCTTTTAGTGCAGCTATTTCTGTGAGCTTTATATCTGAAGCAGAGGAAAACAGCAAGGCAGTGATGATAATTGCCGATTATTTGGATATTGAAGACATCAGTAAAATGGAATATCTCAATAAGCTGGCCGGTGTGAGCCATGTCGCTCTTATGAACAACAGGCAGCCGGGAAAAGCCGGTGCAAGTAAGTCCAAACTTATTATAGGCTCTGGGAAAAGGCTGGATTTTAATACTGACCCTGTTTCGGTGGAAAAGGCGGAAAGTAAAAAAGAGCCGCTCTCCGGCAGCCTTGTATATACGGATATACACAGAGTTAAGGAAACAAATTCCGATAGCGAATATCAAAAATATATTGGATATATTGGCGATGAAATCAATAAAAATAGAGGCATTACCTGTTATATCGGAAACGCAGATACACAGAAGAAGAACAGAAGCTCCATGCTAATTGCAGCGGACAGCAGCGGCAAAATCGATCTGGGCGAAACAGAGAATATAAATATTGAAGATGGTAACTTCCCCGGTGGGATAAGAACAGATTATAGCAGGCTGGCAGAATTGTACAAGCAATATCTGCCGGCTTCTTCATTTTTGGTGATAGAAACCGGGGAAATGGAAAGACTGGAGGGTTTCAAAGGAATTATACCCGAGGAATCCTTCGAGTCGTATAGGCAAAAAGTGCTGAATGATGTAGACGCATTTGTTAAGGAAGTTGTTAGCCATAAAGGCTATAAGACACTTATATTTATATCTACTTATCCCTCAGAATCAAATGATAAAACAGGCAATAGAATGACTCCCATCGTAGTACACGGGGGAAAAGGAAAGGGGCTGCTATATTCAAGTAATACAAGGCGTCACGGTATAATTCTGAATACTGATATTGCAGATTATGTGCTCTATAAACTTGGATATTTATCGAAATGTTCAGTACATGAATCGGATAAAGAAGATCCGTTAAGTGAATTGAAGGATATGAATGAAAGTATCCTTAGAACCTCCCGCTTAAGAGCTCCTGCATTGACCTATTATGCTGTATTGGTCATCGCTGTTCTTGGAATTTTGTTTACAATAGCAGCCTTTTTTGGTAAGAAAACGGGAAAACTGTCTCTGAGCTTTGGAATCAATATTGCTTATACTATGCTTTCTTTTCCTGTGATATTCCTATTTATACCCGCATCCTATTTGGAGTGGGGGCCAATTGAGTATATCACTCTTTCCGCTGCTGCTTCATTTTTATTGGCAGTAGTTCTGAATAGAGTTTTGAAAGACAGAATGAAGGTCATTTTATCCATTTGCTTAATGTTGCAAATCGGGCTTGTTATAGATATGGTCACAGGAAGTATCCTGATTAAAGAATCAGTGCTGGGATACGATCCCATAATAGGAGCAAGGTTTTATGGAATCGGAAATGAATATGCAGGAATGTTCATGGGTTGCTCAATTATGGTATTTGGCTGTATACATGAGATAGTAGGTAAGAAATATAATAAGGTTACCGCAGCTGTTTATTTTTTAATTTGCATAGCCCTTCTGGGATTAACTTTTCTTGGAGCAAACTTTGGAGGTGCATTGGCAGGTGCCTTTGGTTATTTACTTGCTTATTATCTGGTATTTGATATAAAATTTAGTAAGGGAAATGTTTTCATAGGAGTTATGATTCTAAGCTTAACTGCAGCCACATTGATAATATCGGACAGCCTTGGGTTGGTCAGTCAATCCCATATGGGAGGGCTTGTGAGAGAGACTCGTGCCAACGGCTTTGGGGTAGTTACATCCACAATTAACAGGAAAATTTCAATGAACCTGAGACTGATGAGGTACACTATATGGACAAAGGTGCTATTGTGCATAATAGGAGCCATATCAATCATGTTCTATAAACCGGTAAAGCAGCTATTCTATATATTCAACAGATACAAATACCTGAAATACTCATGGATGAGCATTGCCGCTTCAGCGATAGCAGGCTTTGCTGTTAATGATTCCGGTATTGTAACAGCTGCAACGGCAATGATTTTTTCAGTATTTACAATGCTGATCATGTGCATAGGGGAAAGGAAGGAATACTGAATATGGAATACAGAATTTTGGGAGATTCAGGTCTGAAGGTTTCAAGACTGTGTTTTGGAAGTCTCACTGTAGGACCTTTGCAAGCTGGGCTGGACCTTAAAGAAGGGGTATCAGTAATACGAACTGCCTTTGATATGGGAGTAAATTTCATAGACACAGCAGAGCTATATAGAACATATGATTATATAAAAAAGGCAGTCGAAGGAAGAAGAAAAGATATAATAATAGCAACAAAATGTTATGCCTATACCCGGGAAGCTGCTGAAAAAAGCCTTAGAAAAGCCATGAATGAGTTAAATACGGATTATATAGATATTTTTTCTCTTCATGAACAGGAAAGTGAGCTAACATTAAAAGGACATCACGAGGCCATTGAATATTTTATCAGAGCAAAAGAAAAAGGGTATATAAGAAGCTTTGGAATATCCACCCATGCCATAGGAGCTGTCAAAGCTTCATTAAAGTATAAAGATATTGAAGTTTTGCACCCCATATTGAATAAAAGAGGCTTAGGGATAATTGACGGAGATATAAATGAAATGCTTGAAGCTGTCGCTGAAGCAAACAAGGAAGGAAAGGGAATATACTCAATGAAGCCTTTAGGCGGTGGGAATATGATAAAAGAAAGCAGCCAATGCTTCGATTTCGTACTTTCCAATGACAATCTGCATTCAATAGCCGTTGGTATGCAGAGTAATGAAGAAGTTGCAAATAATGTGATGATTTTTGAGGGAAAGCAGGTACCGGAGGATATCAGGCTGAAGCTTAGTGGCAAGAAGAGAAAATTGCTTATTGATTATTGGTGCAGCGGATGTGGAAGCTGCAGCAAGAGATGTGCACAGAGTGCGATCACCGTGGAGAATGGCAAGGCAGTGGTTGATCCCTCTAAATGTGTACTATGCGGTTACTGCAGCGCATATTGCCCTGATTTTTGCATTAAGGTGATATGACGGGTTTCGAGGTTACGGGGTCACGGGGTTGCGGGGAGTTAAGCGGGGCGTTGGAGAAATAGGAAATTAGTACAAAGGAGCAAGATTATGAGGATTATGGGATTGGATTTGGGGGATGCCACTATAGGTGTAGCTGTCAGTGATGAACTGGGGATGATCGCTCATGGTATAACCACTATAAGAAGAAAGAGCATAAATTATGATATTGATTGTTTAAAAAACATTATTTGTGAGAAAGATATTAAGAGAGTAATAGTCGGATTGCCTAAGAATATGAATAATACAATTGGTCCTAGAGGAGAAAAGACAATTGAATTTGTAAAAATACTGGAACAGAATTTCCCGGATATCGAAATTGATGTATGGGACGAAAGACTTACCACTTGTGCTGCCGAAAGAACCCTTCTTGAAGCTGATGTAAGAAGAAAGGACAGAAAGAAAGTTATAGATAAGCTGGCTGCGGTATTGATACTGCAAGGCTATCTGGACAATATGAAACATGATAAATAATTTCTGCGACATATATAGGTCTTATTGACACAATATTGTCAGTAGGATAAAATAGTTTTACTATATGTTTTACACTAAACATCTTACATTGAATTCAAATAGTGTAAAACATTTTCCCTGATTCATATGTCGTGAAAAGTACATTTCTTTAACACAAAATTAGAATCTTCAACTAATTTTGTAAGGATAAATCTTTTTCACGACATATATAAGAAAGATTTGAGGTGATTTTTGGAATGAGTGACGAAATGGATATAATCCTGCTTTATGATGAAAACGATAACGAGACTGAGTTTGAAGTAGTCGCTACTTTAGAAGTGGACGAAAATGAATACGCTATCCTGCTGCCGAGAGATGACACAAGAGACCCTGAAGCAGAGGAAGTAGATGAGGCATATGTCTTGAGAATCGAGCAAGATGAAAATGGAGAAGATATACTTATAGGAATAGATGATGAAGAGGAGCTTAATACTGTTATAGAAGCATATGAGGAACTAGTAAAAGAAGAATCAAATTAATTATTTGAGTGAAATAAGCCGGCTATGCCGGCTTGTTTTGGTTTGTTTTAATAAAATTAGTTGACAAGAATACATAATCAATAATAATATTATAAGGTAGGAATATAGGACAAATTAGTAAAATGTATAATTTTTTGAAACAAGATAAAAAGGAAGTTGAAAGCTTTGATACGAGAGTTTGAGTATTTAAGGGAAAGGCTCAAGGAAAAAGGATACAAATTGACTCCTCAAAGGAGATCCATACTCAGCATCATATTAGAGACGGAAGGCAGCCATTTAAGTGTGGAAGAAATTTATGATTTAGTCAAAGTGAAATGCCCCGACATAGGCTTGGCTACCGTGTACAGGACAATGCAAATGTTTGAGGAGGTAGGACTTGTATATAAGCATAATTTTGATGAGGTAAGAAGCAGGTATGAGTTGAATCATCATAATGAGTATCATCAGCATCATCATCTCATTTGCGTTAGGTGCAATAAGGTAATAGAGGTTGAAGAAGACTTGCTGGAAAAATTGGAATCCGGCATAGAAACGAAATATAATTTTGAAATAAGCAATCACAATGTGAAGTTTTTCGGATACTGTGAAAAGTGTAGAAAGTAATCTATGAGGCTGTGTCAAAAGGTATTCAACCTATCATTCTGAAGTAGCCAGGCAACTTAAGAATCTTTCTATTGCAATGTGTTAGATTCTACTGTGAGCTCAGAATGAGAAAAATTGAAATCTTGATATAGCCCTATTTTATTTTATCGGTTTTACTTTTCTGTTCTATGGGGATGATAAAGAGAGAAAGTTCAAGGTTTTGGGCTGAGATTTCTTTGTAAAAATATAAATATAAGTATTGATAAAATGATTACATGTTGTTAAAAAATTGAAAGGACTGATATAGAAAGTGTCAAAAAGTAAGGCAAAATTAAAACTGATACCACTCGGAGGGCTTAATGAGATCGGAAAAAACATGACAGCCATCGAGTACAAAGATACAATAGTAATTATCGATTGCGGTTCAATGTTTCCCGATGAGGAGATGTTGGGAATTGATCTTGTTATTCCTGATGTATCCTATCTGGTAAAAAACAAAGAAAAAGTAAAGGCTATTCTGCTTACTCACGGTCATGAGGATCATATCGGTGCATTACCCTATGTGTTGCCGCAGGTAAATGTTCCCGTTTATGGTACAAAGCTGACTTTAGGTCTTGTGGAAAACAAGCTCCGTGAATTTGGGCTGTTATCAATAGTTGAACGTGTTACTGTGAAGCCAAAGGATATAATAAAGATCGGTGAGTTTGAGGTAGAATTTATAAAAACCAGCCACAGCATAGCTGACTCAGTTGCAATAGCTATTCATACCCCGGTTGGTAAAATAGTTCACTCAGGGGATTTTAAAGTAGATTTTCAACCTATAGATGGTGATTTAATTGACCTGCACAGATTTGCGGAACTTGGGAAGCAGGGAGTACTGGTATTTTTAGCTGACAGCACAAATGTCGAGCGTCCGGGATATACAATGTCTGAAAGCACTGTGGGAGCGACTTTCGTGGAGCTTTTCAGAAATGCAAGCGGGAGGGTAATACTGGCTACCTTTGCTTCGAATATTCATAGGATACAGCAGGCTATAAATGCAGCTGTTATGTTTGACAGAACAGTAGCAATTGTTGGCAGGAGTATGGTGAATGGAATAGGTGTGGCATGTGATCTTGGCTATATAACTATTCCCGAAGGGGTCTTGATAGAGGTTGATCATATAGATAAGTATCCCAACGAAAGAGTAATGATACTTACCACAGGAAGCCAGGGAGAGCCTTTGTCAGCTTTGGCCAGGATGTCAACTGCCGAGCATCGCAAGGTAACAATAATTCCGGGAGACAGAGTTGTTATCTCAGCAACGCCTATACCCGGCAATGAAAAACTCATTTCAAGAGTAATCAATCAGCTCTTTAAAAAGGGTGCGGATGTTATATATGAATCTTTGCTGGATATTCATGTATCAGGTCATGCATACCAGGAAGAATTGAAACTTCTGCATGCCTTGGTAAAACCGAAGTATTTTATACCTATACATGGTGAATACAGGCACCTTAAACAGCATGCCCAATTAGCGGAAGAAATGGGAGTAAACAAGGAAAATATTTTTATTGCAGATATTGGTACGGTATTAGAGTTTACAAAGGATTCAGGAAGGGCAGCAGGGACTGTCGTTGCGGGAAAGGTACTTGTTGACGGTCTCGGAGTCGGAGATGTCGGGAACATAGTATTAAGGGACAGAAAGCATCTTTCACAAGACGGACTGATCGTGGTGGTAGTCACAATTAGCAAAGAAACAGGTCAAGTAGTGGCAGGTCCGGACATAATATCAAGAGGCTTTGTATATGTCCGTGAATCTGAGGATC
>JAQVFD010000001.1 GCA_028697435.1 Clostridiaceae bacterium | reverse complement strand
TTTCCGGATTATTTTTTGCAATCTCAAGACAATCCAAAGGTGAATATACTATAACAATATTTTTTCGTTTATCCAGCTGATCCCAAATGCTTTCGTGAGTCCCTCTGACCCGTACCATATCACCAAAAGTTGCTAAGATCACATCATTATAACTTAGAATTTCAATCGCAGTATCTATAATGCCTTCATCGGTTACGCATACAGGGCATCCGGGTCCTGAAAGAAGTGTAAGGTTTTGCGGCAGCATACTTCTGATTCCTGACCGCGAGATTTCGTGGGTGTGGGTCCCGCACACCTCCATAAAGCTTAGTTCTTCTTCACAGTATATACTTATTTTATTAATCAGCTTTCTTGCTATACTAACTGTATCCATTAATATCATCCTCAATATTTAGTTCCGATAAGAGTTCCTGCAAATACAAAGCATTTTCAATGCTTATCTTCTGTATTGCACAACCTGTATGGATCAATATGCAATCTTCAATAGTCGGATTATGTATGAGCTGGATATTTACAGTACTTAGCACTCCCATAATCTCTGCTTGTGCCCAAATCCCATCAATGGACACAATTCTTCCGGGTACTGCGAGACACATGTTTTTATCCTCCTAGGTATTCATTTGCTATAGCTAATTGCCCTACAGAAATACCGCTGTCATTAATAGGTATCTGCCCGTTGAAATATACACTGAAGCCTTCTTTTTTAAGTTTCTGATAAGCCGATTCCAACAGATACGTATTTTCAAAAACCCCACCGCTTAGAACAATTTGATTTATATGATACTTATTTCTAAGTTTTAAAAGCATGTCAACAGTTGATTCGGAAATTGTATTGTGAAATCTTGCAGACATTATTGAAGCTGATGTTCCGTATTTTTTGTCTATAAGTAAATCCGAAATGATACCCCTATAATCAAGCTCTAATAAATCATTATTATTTTCATATATACTGTAAGAGTAACTTTGATCATCAATACCCGAAACCGCAATATTCTCCAATTCGATAGCTCCTTGTGCATCATAGGTAATAACTTGCCTTAAACCGATAAGCGCTGCTGCACAGTCAAAGAGCCTGCCCATACTGGTAGACAGATAGCAATTAAGATTTGAAGCCAGCGCCTGCTTAATAACTGTTATATCAGGTATTTTTTCTTGTTCCAGGTAATCCTCAGGCTCATAACCCAAGCTATATAAGTAGGCTGCAGCACATCGCCATGGTTCTTTGATCGCCTTGTCTCCTCCTTGAAGTATTACGGGTTTCAGATGCCCGATCCGCTTAAAACCTTTTATGTTTCCCAACAAAAACTCCCCGCCCCATATGCTTCCATCACTCCCTAAGCCGGTACCATCAAAAATAACACCGATGGTATTGTCATATAGATTGTGTTCTACCATGCAGCTGACCATATGAGCATGATGATGCTGGACTGCAACCCTCCTGCCCTGCTGCTCCATAGCATACCGGGCAGACAGATATTGAGGGTGAAAATCATGAGCATATATCTTTGGCTTCAATTGATACAATGAAGTCATATCATCAATAGTTTTAATAAATAAGTCATATGAGTTCAAATCTTTTAAATCACCAAGGTACCGGCTAATATAAGCATATCCAGCCTTAGACAGGCATATTGAGCTTTTTTCTTCTGCTCCCAATGCCAAAACAGAATCTGACTCAGATAGTTTTATGTCAAAAGGGATATAACCCCTACCCCTTCTGCTTACCATCTCCTTACCGGCTGCAAACTTTACAACGGAATCATCAATAGGATTGTGAATATTCCGGTCATGAAACAGGAAAAAATCCGCAACTCCATTTAAATGAAGGATTACCTCATCATCCTTATATTGAATAGGTGCACCTCCGGCATTCCCGCTGGTCATTATCAGGAATTCCAAGCCTTTATTAAAAAGCAGATTGTGAAGATGAAAATAGGGAAGCATCACACCCAGGCGCCTGAGCCCCGGAGCAATGCAATCCGGAAGCGTGGAGTTCTCATTTTTTTTTAGCAGCACTATAGGCCTTTTGGAAGATGTCAGAAGTTCCGGTTCATTATCTGAAAGTGTACAGTGGTCTCGAAGTACATCGATATTTGCTGCCATAAGGGCAAAAGGCTTATGGGGCCTGTTTTTTCTTTTTCTAAGCTCGTCTATAGCTTTAGCATTAAATGCATCACAGCACAGATGAAAACCACCGATTCCTTTTAAAGCAACAATTTTACCTTCTTTAATAATATCAGCTGTTTCTGCTATTGCATCAGCACATTTGATCACGGTACCCCGGCTGTCAGTAATATAGTATAATAATCCGCTTTCATTCAAAGGTTTCACCTTCAACACTGTCAATAACCGCAGTATTATCTTCAATATCCCGTCTTATTATAATTATTTCTGTCCATTCTCCTACTGATTCATTGTGATCCTTTAATAATTGTTCAAAAAGGTTGTCATGTTCAATATGACTATTCTTGCAGGTAGTCACCTGAAGCTTTGTTATTTTTGAAAACCTGTTTGTACTGCATAGGGCACCGAGAGCATCCGAAATTCTTTTTAACAAAAAAGTATCATGCATTTTTCCTTCCTCCAGTTCTTTTAATATATTTACCAAGTGATTTTGAACATCTCTTAGAATACAGGGATAACAGCTTTTAAGCGTATTGCTCAAAGACGAACCGAAATTAATATCATAGGGTTCAATTCCTATGAGTGTACCATTTGGAACTTTTCCAGCATGTTTTATCATATTAAGACAATGCATTCCGTGCATGGAATATAAGCAATCCTCCTTCTCAGCATTCAGCCGGCTAAAAGGGACTATTGTTATTTCCCCCGGTTGTTTTCCTGATATAAAAGCATCAATTACAACTACATATTCGTAGTCTGAAATTTCCCCAATGCAGTAATCAACATCGGTTTCTCCGGACAAATATTTGACATTTGGATTATTATGCTTCTGCAAATCTTCAACAACAAGTGTTCCTATGGCATCATCCATCATAATCCGACTGCCGATTCCAATAACCAGTATGCTTTTCATGGAACAACCTTTAATGTCTTTATATGCCTACCATCTGAATATACATGAGTTGACAAGATACACACGGATCAAAAGATCTTATAATCCTTCCCAGTTCTACAGGGTTGTCAGAATTTTGTATTGTTGTACCAATCAGGGCCTTTTCAGCAGTACCCTTTAAGTTATTACCGCTGCGTGTCGAAAGATTCCATCCGGAAGGCGTAATAATCTGATAGAAGGAAATAACCCGGTCATCAATCTCTATCCAGTGCCCCAACGCTCCCCTGGTCGTATCAATCAAACCCTCCCCCTCTGCTGCTTCGGGAATTGAATATTCCTTTTGCACCGATACATCAGGAGTAATATTTTCGAGTAGTACCCCTATTACCTCAGTAATTTTTTTTGCTTCCAGGACTCTGGCAATAGTCCTGTCCATGGTTGATATCCCATGTCTGTATTCTCCGCTTAACCATTGTCTTGCCAATGGGCCTGTTTCAAAGGGAATTCCATAGTATCGTGCAGCCTTTACCCAGGAATAAGCCTTTGGTTTATCCATATAGGGCTCGGTATCATCAGAATACCAGGAATAGTCAATTTCTTCCGAAATACCTGATGGATAAAAGGGTCGGATACTGCCATCCTTATATGCCAGCGGATCAACATATAATGTTCCCAATTCAGCATAATTGTTAAAGCACCCATAGCTGAGCAGATTTCCGTATCCGCCCCCGTTATGGTAATAGTCCTGATAGTATTCTCCGATTGTATATGCATCCGGTATCATTTTGTCCCGGATAAATTGATTAATGGAATTAAGAATCGATTTTATCTTTATTATCTTGTCTGTTGAAGCTTGTGTAGTGATTCCGCCTATGAAGACACCATGATTATGGGGCGCTTTTCCCCCCAGTACTGCCAGCATTTCATGGGCTTGGCGGCTTAAATCAAGTGATTCGAAGTAATGCTTTACAAGAAGGGCATTTTTTTCTTCAGGAAGTCTGAAATCATTATGATCAGTAACATATAAGGGATAGTTCTCCGGAAGCTTAATAAAGTCCGGTGTAGTATATTGGTAAAAATGACGGATATGGTTCTGCAGAAACTCACACCCGTGTATTATATCCCGCAAATATCTGCCTTGTTCTGTTGGTATAACTTTCATTGCTGCTTCAAGTGCCATTGTTGATGCCACTCCGTGAGCCGTGGAGCATATACCGCAGATTCTTTCCGTAAAATACACCGCATCAAAAGGACTTCTACCAACCAGCATTTTCTCAAAGCCACGGAAAAGAAGTCCTTCGGTTTTTGCATCCACAATAATATTGTTTTCAATGAAAGCTTCTATTTCCATAAATCCGCTGATACGGGTTATTGGATTTATTACTATTCTCTTTGCCATGATTCTACCTCTTTCTTGTTGTATCATAGCTGATGAAGGGCTCCATTGAATCGGGAAAACCGAACATTGCGCATCCAATACATGGAGTATCATCTCTTATCGGCCAATTGACATAGCTATTCCACTGTCTTACTGGGCAATCTATTCGAGTAACGGGACCCCTGCAGCCAAGCTTGAACATACAGGTCTTTTCACCAAGTCTTGTAGCAAAAACGCCATTGTCAAAATATGACCTCCTTGGACATCTGTCATGAATAAGCATACTGTAGAAGAGCAGATGGCGATCTCTGTCATCAAGCTCCGGCTCACCGTACAGCAGAATGTGTGCAAGAGTTCCCAGGAACCAATCCGGATGGCATGGGCATCCCGGCAGCTTGATTACTTTTCTTTTTAATATGCTTTGCACACTTACACATTCTGCAGGATTCGGTCTTGCCGCCGATACTCCGCCATGGGTCGCACATGCCCCTACTGCAATTACATGAGATGCCCTATCACCTAAAAGTTGAACAGCCTTAAGTGCTGTAAGAGGCTCCCCCTTCCATCTGCCGATTATATTATAAAGACCATTATTTTTTGTTGAAATAGCTCCTTCTACAGCAAGTATATAATCCGATCCGGTCTTGTTAACCAGTGCATCTAAGGCGGCTTCTCCCTCTGCCGCCATCAGACTGTTATTATAGATTAGATTTACCATGTTTGTTATTAGAAACTTAAAGTCAGGATTTGATCCGTTTAAAAGTGAAATAATGTTTCCTGAACAGCCTGTCAACTCAAGCCATATCAAATCTCTCTTGACCAAGGAATTACGCATTATTTCCGACTTTATCTTTTCAATAAGATTTTTAGCGGTTCCCGAAGAGGCATTAAGCATAGGACATATCCCTGGATTTTTTTCAATCATATCAACTTCCCTACCACTTTCAATTTGTCAAGAATTGAATGTCCGGCATGGCATGAAGCGAATTCATCCGTCAGGTCCTTTCCGGCTGTTAGTCCAAAGTGTGTGGCTGCAGCCCATGCAGCATTATTTGTCACATCATAGACAATGCCGTTCACTGCGACATAAGCAGGATTCCCATTTTTTCCGGTAAATTGGGATAGTTGCTCTATTGTAATATTAGATTGAGTTGGCTGAACCTGTCTGTTTTCATTCTCTATAAGTTGACTGCATAATTCATTCAGTTCTGCTGTATTAGCACTCAGTTCAAATAAAACAGATGTTCTGGCATAAATACACGGCATTTTAAATAGCATTTTAATATTGCTTTCAGACTCCTCTATTATTTGTTTCATCCTTTGACATATTGTTTTTTCGGACTTGATCATACATTTCTCTCCTATTTCATTCATATAAAACATACATAATATACGATATGCATGCTAAATAAAAATATAACAGTTTCTCTGTAAATACGATTTATAATACATGCACACCGCAATAACTACATCATAGAATGAACTAATGTATGATTTTAATACTGAGGTGATTGTAAATGATAGGTTGGGGTAAGTATTGCTGTTTACCATATATGTATTGCCCTGCTGTAAACCGTCAAAAAAAAAGCTTTACTAAAGAAGAAGCCGCAGAAATAGCAAATAAGCTGGGTATTGATTTTTCAAAAAGTCCTTTTGATTTAAACCAATTCTGGATGGGAGTCAACACAGAGCTTGAGCACGGGAGTGCAAGCCTCATTACTAATGTTTCAGGAGATGATCCAATAATAACAGGCAAAATTGCTCTTGCTCATTTGAATGAATTTCCGGACTATTACACCAGGCTATCCAAACTTGAGGCTGAGGCAAAGGCATATTGGGGAAAATAGACATAATGAAGGCATATTCCAATAATATCAATCAATAGGAATATGCCTGAAAAACATTTATTCGGTTACACTGTATTGCGTCATATATATATATTGTTTATTCAAATTAATAATCGTCGTAATTAGTTGGTATTTCATATTCTCAAGACTTGTAACGCTGCTGTCCAGGTCGGATTTGTTTATTATACCCATAATATTCTTGACTTGGTTTTCTTTTACCGTAAGCTCCATATCCTTAATGTCTTCCTTTTGCTCTAAATAGCTCTCATAAAGGTCTTCCAAGCTTTCATATTGGTCTTCTATAGTTTCTTCCAGACTTTCAAGTTTTTCATTAAAACTGTACTCCGCATCTTCAAATTTCTTTTCTGCATCATACAGCATATTGTCAAACTCTACTCTGACATTTGAGGACCCTTTTTTCAATTCTTCATAATGGTCTTCATATTTTTCCTCTGTCAGCGCCAGCTCATACTCAGCCAGCTTGAACTGCTCTTCGGCGGAAAAATAGGTTAAATTGTTTTTTCGGTTGTCTTCTTTTATTTTTGCTAAATCAAGGTTCTTTATATAAGGAATTCTCAGAATAGTATCCAATTTAACCTTAGAAATATCAAGTTCTTCACCTATGTTCTTGTTAAGCTTTTTTATACAGATATTCAGATCCGAGACTGCTTTATTATATGTGCTCTCTGAAGATCTATAAGCCGATTCTGCCTGAGAGTGAGAGGCTTTATTAATAATATGCAGGTCATATTTAATTTGAGCCTTTTCAAGGTCATTTCTCTTCAGGTCAAGATCTCTTTGAGCACTTGCAGCTGAGTTCTGCGCTTCTATTACAGAATAATATATATCTGTCACTTCGTAATCAGAAGACCTTTTCAGATCGGCTTTGTTTAAAACAGCTTTACGAACATTGGAGTAAGCATTCTCAAGCTGTAACTTCTGAGAAATGCGGGCTGCTTCCTTTTGTGCGATGTTGCTTCCTCTTCCGGATGTAGCAGAGGTATCCTCACTTAGTTCTGCATAGTTGTCCTTTGCATCCTGAATCTTGTCATCCTGATATTTATAGTTTACATCATTCTTAAGTGCAAGTTCTTTTGCTTCTTCAAGGGTCAATACACCGTCGTCCATTGCATCAGCAAAGGCAGTAATATTGCCAAGCAATAATGCAGTGCACAGAATGATGGATAATGGTAAAATTATTTTTCTCATATTTTCCTCCCGTTATTCTGATCTTAAAGCCTCTATAGGGTTGAGACTTGCAGCTTTATATGCAGGGAACAGCCCGAAGGTGACGCCTACTCCAAGGGAAATCCCAAAAGAAATCATTACCCAAGGTATTGAATATACTTCCGGCACAAGCTCAAATCCTCCGATAATAAAATGTATTATGGATAAACCTATAGCTACCCCAAGGATCCCGCCGAATCCCGTCAGTATAATTGCTTCGATCAGAAACTGAGTAAGTATGTTCTTTCTTTTTGCACCTATTGCCTTTCTAATGCCGATCTCTCTTGTCCTTTCAGTTACGGATACGAGCATTATATTCATTATGCCTATACCTCCTACGATCAGTGAAATAGCGGCAATTCCTGCGAGCACTGCAGTCATGGTCCCGGTCATGCTGTCAAGATTCTCAAGCATCTCCGCTTGGTTGAAAACCCTGAAAGCATCAGAATCCTTATATGTCTTTGCAAGAAATTCCTCCAGTTTTTTCATTGCGCTTTCCACCGTTTCGGGACCGGTAGCCTGAATTGAAAAATTTCTGATGGTTCCTGATCTGAACAGCCTCTGTGCCACTGTGACCGGAATTATTACAATGTCGTCGGCTCCTTCATCCTGTCCCCCATCCTTTTCTTCCAGAATACCCACCACAGTGAACAACTGTCCGTTAATCTTTACTTTTTCTCCTATAGGATTAGTTCCTTCAAATAAATCGTTAACAACTGCCGTACCTATTACAGCAACCTTCTGCATTCCTTCAAGGTCGTTTTGAATCAGAAACCTTCCCTGCTGAGCATAAACACTCCTTATTTCCTGATAATCAGGACTTGTACCGAGAACGCTTGTGTTCCTTGTATTTGTGCCATATTTAACTGTAGCTGATGAATTGGATTGAGGTGCCACTGCTGCGATATCTACGCTGTTCTCTTCCGAAAACTTTTTTATCTGGTTGTATGTGACATTTCTGTTACTGTTTCTTCCCATAATATTGACTTGTATGAGATTAGTTCCCATACTGGATATTGTGTCCGTAATGCTTTTGGTGCTGCCTTGGGCAAAGCCTACTGCAGCTATAACGGAAGATACTCCGATTATTACTCCCAGCATGGTGAGAAATGAGCGTACCTTATTGCTCCGTATGCTCTTTACAGCCATTTTGAATGCTTGAATGAAACTCATGTCTATCCCACCATCCTGTCCTCATTTATTTGCCCGTCCTGTATCCGTACTATTCTTCCTGCTTCCATAGCAATATCGTTGTCATGGGTAATAAGTATTATTGTATTTCCTGTTGAATGAAGTTCCTTCAGCATATAGATTATATCTTTACCGGACTTTGAATCCAGGTTCCCCGTAGGCTCATCCGCCAATATTATCGGGGGATTTCCTACCAGTGCCCTTGCTATTGCAACACGCTGCTGCTGCCCACCGGACAGCTCTGTAGGTTTGTGATGTATACGATCCCCCAGACCTACCAGCTTCAGTGCTTCTACAGATCTTTCATACCGCTCTCTTGCAGATGATCCCTGGTATATAAGGGGGAGCTCGACATTTTCCACCGCATTAAGCTTTTGAAGTAGATTAAAGCCTTGAAATATAAATCCTATCTTGTGATTCCTGATGTTAGCAAGCTGGTCATCCGAGAGCCCGCTTACTAACATTCCGTCCAGATAATATTCACCGCAGGAAGGCACGTCAAGACAGCCGATCATATTCATAAGTGTGGACTTTCCCGAGCCTGAAGGTCCGACAATCGAAACAAATTCATGCTGCTCTATATCAAGACTTACATTGTTCAGTGCCATTACCTCTACATCGCCTATCCGATATATCTTACTCATATTGCGAATTTCTATCATGATCGCGCCCCTCCTAATTACTTCTGATTCTGACATTACCGCCTCCGGTTGGCGGACCGCTCATGAACATCATTTCTTGCCCTCTTCGATTATTAGTGCCGGAGCTCTGGGAGGTTACTATTACTGATTCTCCTTCCCTCAATCCGCTGACTATTTCTATATATTCTTCAGTACTTATCCCTGTTTTGACCTCTCTCATTTCAACTTTCTGCTCAGTGTCCTGCTTTGTGTTTTTAATATTATCTATGCCGTTTAAATCTGTATTCCGGGATCCGGCAGCTTTACCTGTTCCACCTGCTCCGGGTACAACTTTTACATAGCTTTTGCCGTCTCTTTTGTGCACAGCATCAACCGGAACATAAACCACACCGGTTTTTTTGTTTACGATTATCTCAGCATTTGCACTCATGCTGCCTTTTAAAGCCTCATTTTTTTCAATTTGAATTGTTACCGGATATGTTGATACCCCGTTAGAAGAACTTCCTTCAACTGCGATTTTTGATACGCTTCCCTTGAGAGGAGCATCACTTGTCTCAGCCAAAGCATCAATTGTAACCTTTACATTTTGCCCTTCCTTAATCTTGGCAATGTCAAGTTCGTCAACATCTATGCTGAACTCCATAGTATCATAATTAGCAACGCTCCCTAAAATGTCTCCCTGTTTTATACTGTTTCCTTGCTCAATATCATTTAGTGTAAAGGTTCCATCAAATGGTGCATAAACCTTATGGTCCAACAGTTTTTCTTCAGCCGTTTGCAGTTGTGTGTTCAAGTCTTCAAGTTTCAGGTCGTTTGTCTTGACAGTCAGCTCCAGATCGTCATTTTCAAGCTCCGCCAATATATCGCCCTTCTTTACGTTCTGGCCTGCTTCAATATATAATCTATTGAGTGTTCCTCCCGAAGAGGTTCTGACAGTCACGCTGTTTACATAGCTTAATGTATTGCTGCCATTGCTTGTTACTTCAACTTCCGCGATTTTTACTGTTATATTTGCAACCATCCCTTCTGCTAAAAAACCGTTGTTATCAATTATTACCTCCACATTATAAGCTTCAGCACCACTGTCAGTGATATATCCGGGAGTGCTTATGACGGAAATTGTGCCTTCTGCCTTATGAAGCTCATCCTTTTCAGAATCAAAGGAATTTACAGTTACCTTCTGTCCCACATTAAGCTTATTTCTATATGTATTAATGAAAGGAACCAGTAACTTCAACTTTGACTTGTCAGTAATAGTCATTAAGGTACCGTTATTTGAAACACTGTCTCCTTCTTTAGATTGCAGGTTCAAGACCTCCCCGTCGATAGGAGCCGTTACTCTTCCTGCTTGCAAATCAGATAGATTGCTGCTGCGGGTAAGCTGCGCTTGTGCAATACTGTTTTTTATCTGCTTTATTTGCAGTTCAGTGTCTTTGTCGTCTATTTCAAATATAAGCTCTCCGACTTTTAACTTATCTCCGTCATTAAAATAAATACTTGTAAGAGTCCCGCTTACATTGGAAGTCAATGTAAACTTTTTTGAAGAACTGATCGCCCCTGACCCGGAGACTACAACACTAAGGTCCCCCTTTCTCGCTATGGCCGTTGCCTGCTGTAAGGCAGGAACTTTTGAGTCCTTAGGCTTAAAATAATTGATTCCTATCACTGCAGCGGCAATAAGCACTATTACAACAATGATCAGTATTTTATTCCGGGATAATTTAATTGCACGCTTGCTGCCGATGACTGTATCAAGATTCATTGATTATACCTCCTGTGTTTCTGCTTTTTTACTATATTTTTATTCTATAACTTTTTACAGCTTAAAATCTCCGCAAAATTGTGGCAAAAGTTAGGCAACAGTCTATTTTAAATGTAATTCAGCGAATTTCATGATAGAATTATAACTATGAGGTGTAAAAACATGGGTGACAAACTTATATACATAGCGGATGATGAAGTTAATATTTTGAACATAATCAGATCTTTTTTGATTAAAGAAGGTTATGAGGTTAAAGCATTTTCTGACGGAGAATCCCTACTTGAAGCTTTTAATTCCGAACCTGCCGATATGCTTATAGTAGATATTATGATGCCCGGAATAGACGGATATTCTATTTGCTCTCAAATCCGCCAAGTAAGCAGTGTGCCGATTATTATTGTGTCAGCAAAGGATACAGAGCCGGATAAAATTGCCGGATTGACCCTTGGATGCGATGACTATCTCACAAAACCTTTCAGTCCTATGGAGCTTATTGCAAGGATTAGAAGCGTATTCAGAAGAATTGAAATGGATAAAGCCCAGAGCGGTATCGATAAAGTTATAAAAACCTCTGATTTGGTCATTGATCATAATATAAAAAAGGTAAAATGCAATGACAAAGATATCGGCTTAACAGGAATGGAATTTTCACTGCTTTATTACCTTGCAATTAATATGAACAGAGCTGTAAGCCGCAGTGAACTTCTGGACAAGGTTTGGGGCTTTGAAAATGAAGTTGAAACCAGGGCAACAGATGATATGATAAAGAGAATAAGAAAAAAACTTGCAGATGCAGGCTCCGCTCTTAAAATAGATACTGTCTGGGGCTTTGGATTCAGATTTATAGACAAGGAATGATACTATGAAGATCAATACTATAAAATGGAGAATTTTTAAATACAATCTTATAATCATAATCACATTGATTATGCTTGTTGCTATTATATTTAACCTTGCAATCAGAGTTTATATTGAAAAGGATATTATTGGACAATTGAATAAAATAGCAACCCATGCCGAAGATACGGCTTTAAAAAGAGGTCCGGAAATTTTTATATTCAATAAGGAAATACCTCAGGACCTTCCGAGGATAAAGGTAAGAACAAATGATGTATTTAGATTTTACTTTATGTTGGACAGATCCTTAAGAGAACCTTTATCTGTTTTGAATGCCGATTATATTTTAATGGATAACAATAAATTAATAATAAATTTGCCTGTTGAAGGATTTGCAGGTGCAGATTCGGGTCTTATCAGTAAAATTGCTGATGAGATAAATAAGTCAAAGGATTTAAATGAGGAAAACTATATGAACTTTCATATCACCGGTACAGAGTATATAGCAATAGTAAAACCTGTAGCGCAAAAGAATGACTTCGGATTAGGATGGATAGTAGTATATTCCAGTCTGCAGAAGGTAAACCAACTTCAGCTGGCAATAAATTTGATTCTATTCGCTATACTTCTGTTGTCAGCATTTATTATAGTAATTTTCTCCTCGGTTATTGCAAAAAAAATCTCTGAGCCATTCACTACACTGAATCAACATATACGCGCAATTGCCGAAAGGAACTTCGGGACTAAGATCATTACTCCTGTATATGATGAATTAAGCGAATTTGTAAGTAATATAAATGTAATGTCCGAAAAATTAGAGATCTATGACAAAGCACAGAAAACCTTTTTGCAGAATGCTTCTCATGAGTTTCGGACTCCTATTATGTCCATTCAGAGCTATGCGGAAGGCATAAAATACAATGTTGCAGACACCAATGAAGCTGCCGGTATTATAATTGAGGAATCCAAGCGTTTGACTCAACTTGTGGAAAATCTTCTTTATCTGTCACGGTTAGATGCAATTGAAGAAAGCTATTACTTTGCTACATTGGATTATAACGAATTGCTACGCAGCTGTGCAGAGCGTATGGATATGATTGCCGGATGTAAAAATTTAAAAATTGATATATTAGAGCTTGAGGAAAACATCAGTATAATTGCAGACGAAGAAAAGCTCTCGAGAGCTATTAACAATATTCTAAACAATTGCATGCGCTATGCGAGAAACACCATAAAAATAAAATCAGAAATTATCGAAGAAAAAACAATAAGAGTCACTATATCGGATGACGGACCGGGCTTCGAATCAAATGAACTTCCCAATATTTTTAATAGGTTCTTTAAAGGTTCAAAGGGTAATTTCGGTCTTGGGCTTGCTATAAGCAAGAATGTAATTGAAAAGCACAACGGGAAAATTACTGCGGAAAATTCCGAGACCGGAGCCGTATTCTACATTGACCTTCCAATAGCATAGAAATATGACACTGCCACATTTCTCGGACACGAGACTCTAGACACGAGACTCGAGAATTAAGGCAGGGCTCTGTAGGAACACCCTGATTATCTCGTATCTCGCATCTCCTATCTCGTGACTAGACACTAGTGTCTTAATCTATTCATTTCAGGTAATGCCTTTCTTATTTCTTCTGCCTGATCCTTAGTAATTACCTTATCTTCTACCATTTTTATCAGAATATCTTTTTGCCCTTTCCGATACTCCTTAAAATATGCTTTTCTTTCTTCAGGATTCATAGATTTTAATTTTTCGATTGTTGCTTTGCGCTCTTCCCTGGTTTTCAGCATATAACTTCTGATATTGTCAATATCCTTTGCTGTAAGAACACCTTTATCAATAAGCCCTTGCAGTCCGTCGGCAAATCTTTCTTCCTTCATTTCCCGCAATTTTTCTCTGATAGCGTTTGCTTCCTCTTCTGTTATTATGGCTTCCTGTATCAGTTCCTTAATCAGGCTTCCTCTTTTGCCCTTATCAATTAAATGATCTCTATGTTCTGAGTGCTGATTTTTTTGCTCTTCTTTTCTTTTTTGTTTATATTCAATTATTTTATCTGCCTTTTCCTTTGTTAAGCTACCTTCCTCCACTAGTCTCTGTACAGCTTCCTCCAGGAACTGCTTGTGTTTAACTGTTTTTTCTAAAGCCGGAGCTGGTGCAGCTTTAGCATCAGCAAAAGTCAAAATACCGGCAGAAAATATCAAACAAACGGCCAAGCTTGCGCAAAGTGCTCTTAATAAAAATTTTTCACTTCTCATTAAACAATCTCCCTTCTTTTTGATTTGTCATTTATGATGACACTATTATTATTTACATTATTACTGTTTATTTTGTGATGGATTTTCAGGTATATTAATCAATAACTTAATGCGGCAAATTAGGCAATATTTACTTGGATATAAATATTGAAGCTTAACCAAAATAATAATGCGTAAATCATTATTTGCTCATTATACATATTGTTCGAGGAGGTGAATAGAATGGCAAGGAACAATCAAAAAGTAGTACCTCATGCAGCAGCGGCACTTGAAAGATTTAAATATGAAATAGCAACCGAAGTTGGTGTCACTTTAAAGGAAGGCTATAATGGAGACATAGCGGCTAAGGATGCAGGTAAAATAGGCGGACAGATGGTAAGGCGGCTAATTGAAACAGCTGAGAGGAATATGGCAGGAACAACCGGAACAAGATTCTAATACTTACAGAAGGAGAGTATTCCACTCTCCTTTACTTTTAACATTTTTTAGTATCAAGGAGGTAGTATATGTGCAAAAGATTACTCGCTGCTATTTTGCTATTATTTTTTGTATTTTACATTAATGTTATCGCAGAACCTGATGGCGCACTTATAAGAGAACTTATGGATTGTCCGGAGGAAGAAACCTTCTCCGAGTTGAACAGCACTAATTATGTAGAAGCGTTGAGATCTATGGGTTACTACAAAAATGATTATCAAGATGAAAATATTAATCTTAGAAATGCAACTCTTAGGTTTCAAAGTGACTGCAACCTTGCCGCGGACGGTATCCAAGGCCCTCAATTCAAATCTGCCATGATAAAGAGGCTTTCTCTAAACAATAAGTTCAGGTCCCCGGACATTATTGCCAGACCTGCCTCCAAAGGGTATTGGATTACTATTAACCGTACAAGAAGAATACTAACTCTCTATAGAGGAAAGAATGTCATAAGAAAGTATCCTATAGCAATAGGAAAAACCACAAATAAGACGCCTCAGGGGAAATTTCATGTGCGTCTGAAGAGAAAAAATCCTATATGGTCCCCAGTTGATGGCAAAAAACCGGTAGCAGGCGGATCTCCGAAGAACCCCCTCGGCATAAGATGGATAGGCCTTTCTGTTGGAAAAGGCAATTTGTACGGCATTCATGGGAATAACAGTCCGTATTCTATCGGACGGCAAATCTCAAAAGGTTGTATCCGTATGATAAATTCAGATGTCTTAAGTCTTTATAATATTGTGTCTGTCGGAATACCTGTCTGGATAGGCAATGATGAAACTTTAAGAAAATGGGGAGTAACACAAAAGAGTTTCTATTAATCCGAAATTAAGTTAATTAATAAGCCTGTAAAGGGCCACAGCAAGATACAGCTTATAAGCTCCCGGCATTTTTGATATATCATAGCCTATACGCTGTTTTATTTTGTTGATTCGGTATTTAACTGTGTTTTTATGTAAAAACAACCGTTCACCTGTCTGCTGCATGTTACACTGCGCATCCAAAAGGAAGGCAGACAGTGTATCTATAAGCTCATTACTGTCCTCTTGAGACTGAAGAGGTTTGAGAGGTACAAGATAGTTTTCAGTTAAGGCTTCACCTTGTTCCAATATGGACATACATTGTTCTGCAAACTGCAGTTCATGCAGATATATTATCCTCTTATAAGGGTAAATTCTATGACAAGTATCCAGGCAAGTCTGCAAAAGTGTATAAGCATTTCTTACGTCAGATGTGGTCATTAGATTTGTACATACCACAAGTAATGAATCCTGATCCTTGTATCTGAGTACTTCCATGAATGTTTTTTCTAATCCGTCATCCCCATCATGAAATGGGCTGTCATTCATAAAAGCTATCACCGAGTCATTTACCGTGTCAACCAGTACCAACTTCCGGTGTTCCTGCAAAAATGACTTAGTTATCATTGTACGCTTTATTCGTAGGTTTTGCTTCTGTTGAAGTTCATTTGAGGCACTTCCCTTAGTGCCGACTTCTTTAAGAGCCCACATAGTATGGATTGATGAAACATCAATATTAAGAGATTTTGCAACTTGTCGCATTCGTGGAGGATCATCCTCCAATATGGCTTGCATTAACGCGTAAGAATCTGCAATCCCAAAATCATACTGCCAATTATTTATGAATATCTGAATTACTTCAGCTGCCTGCTTTAAGTGGTACACGAGAAGCGGATGATACTCATTTACAGCTATTAAATACATAATTGGTTCAGTCTCAAATGTGATTGAAATATGATTTATATATAATGTAATATCATTTATTTTTATACAGACAGAACTCTCCAGTGGCGGTAATTGCTGATTCTGCAGGTATTCATCCAATATTTCCTTATAAGCCCACCGGGATGCCATTGGCCATGCTGCAAAACCTCTCTGCTCCATATTATGGTTTGCAAGCAATAGTGTACAGTGCAAGCGGTCACTTAGCATACGCATCACAGCACCGATAGTTTGCTGTTTCTCTTGCAGTTGTGTGATGCGGTCTATTATACCGGTTACAAAATATGTTTCCTTCATCTGGTCTTTGATAACTAATCCCAATATTTCGCTGATTGCTTCACTATACCGGAAATCAAAACGATTCTCCGGCATACAAATCAAGGGAAAATCCAACTCATCTGCTGTCTGAATAAGCCGCCTGTCTAAGCATAGCACGAATATTCCCGTATAATACAATATAAGTCCAACTTCACCCACTTCATGCAAGCGGTGTATAAGCCGGCACTGAGCTTCCACATCATCCTTAATGGAAACCAAGGCCGAGATGATGAGTTCATTTCCTAAGAACAACCCGTCTACAAGAAGAGAGATATCTGCATATTCCAGCACTGAAACGGAAGACACTATTTTATTGAGCCCCCTATGACCGGCAACAACCTTTGCCTCTCGTAATGCGGAGAGATTCAGACAATCAGAAACCATAATGCTCAAAATATCACCTCCCAAAATATATTTTATATTATTATATATGATAGTAATGCAGAAATACAATAGTTTACTATTAATAGAACATTATGGAAGACAAAAACCGGCTTCAAATGCTGAAACCGGTTATGAATTGACAATCCTGTTTAATAAACATGATTTCCGTGATCGAGAACCAATTGTCCGTCAATCCATACAGTTGGAGAATTGATAATACAATCATAGTGGATATTCGACTGGCGAGTGCCGCCCATTGAGGCATTCATTCCAAAAGCTATGTGTATAGTACCCCATACCTTTTCATCAACTAATGGGTGACCTATGATTTTTGCTCCGGGATTGGTCCCGATACCAAACTCGGCAATACCCCATGCTTCTTCATCCTTATCCTCCAGAAATTTCTTCAAGTCAGAAGCGCTTTTATTGCCTTCTATAGCAGTAATACGACCATCACTAAGGGTGAGTATTACATCATCCTCTACAGGACCTAAATAAGCAATGCAGCCATCTACTATAATTTTGCCCTCTCCCACATTTTCCAAAGGCGCAATGTATGCCTCTCCGGCAGGCAAATTACCTAAAGCACCGGTTTCTGTCAAATCACCTGTGTCAGCATGACAAGATCGTCCTTCTATATATAGAGTCACATCAGTGCCCTTGTCGGTTACGACCCTTACAACCTTGGCTGTTGTGAGCATATCGGCAAGTTGTTCACTTACTTTTTTGATAAGAGGATAATCTGCATTCAGATAATTCTCTGCAATATCTGTGTTCATCATAGGCATTGACGCAATACGGGCTCCCTTATTTGTAGCAGCAATGCGGGCATTTACATGTGAATAACTCATGGAGGTAAGAAGAAATTCTACATTTGCTTCTGACATTGCGGCGCCAACTGTTGCCGGAGGCTCTCCCTTTGCCTGGGAAGGAGCCTCTACATAAGTTGTAGATATTCCACACTCTCTGCCTGCAACGGCAAAACCATATGCCAGTTCGGAGGTCTTTTCATCACCTACAATCAGCAATTGTTCATCCTTCTTTGTACCTAAGCAGTCAATAATAAGCTTCTTTGCTGCTTCTACAATTTTACGGTTGATATTCATATTGCTTCCTCCTTTATAAGATTTATCATTTCACCTACGTCTATCCTGCCACCCCCGGCTAAGGATGTTTTTCCAAACAATGAATTGAGTATCAGATAAGCAACCAGACAAGTTAATATTCCATCAAGTGCAGGGCTGAAAAAGCTGAAGAAAAGTGCTACTACTGAACCGGCTGCCCAGGACAATATTCCTATCCAATTGATACCTTTAACCGGATACCAGTTTTCGGGATTACCCTTGCCTATTATCCAGTAATCGGCAATCATAATACCTGCTATAGGAGGAACAAGGCTGCTAAGGATGCTTATAAAGGATTGAAGAACAGCAGCCAGTCCGGCTATGGCAACTATAGTACCGGCGGCACCGCAAACAAGTGTCACAATCGGACGAAGCTCATCTTTGAAGCTAAATACCTTCATAGCCGCCAATCCTGCCGTATATGCATTACCGGTATTTGTCGTCCATGTGGCAAGAATCAGTACAAGCATGCTTATTACGGGCATACCGAGACTTGCGAATACGACAGTGATATCATAGTTGCCTGCTGCCATAGCCATTACTGCACCAATAAATATCATCAATACTGCGGCAGGTAATACTCCTAAGACTGTAGCCTTTGCTGTATCTACACGACTTTTTGCATAACGGGAAAAATCCGCATTAATAACGGTTCCTACTGCAAACAGTCCAATAACTATGGATACAGCTGTGCTTAGAGGCATTGCAGTTTCAGGTAGAAAAGCTATGAGGTTACTGAATCCTTTGGTATTTATAGCATAAATTGCACCGTAGCAACAGAGCACAACCAAGGCCGGCACTGCTATATAATTGAGTATTTTCATAAATTTAAAACCATACACAGCTGTAAACAACATGACTCCGCCCCAGATAACGCAAGAAAGCCAGAAGGGAAAAGGAATGCTCCAATACATCAACAGGGTGTTAAAGGCAGCAGCACAGGTGGCAGTTTGTACTCCGAACCATCCTAACTGTGCAATTAATATTACTACGCTCATTAAGAAGGATGAGCCCCGATCGCCGAAAGCTTTTGTTGCGCACATGGTGCAAGGAAGCCCAAGATCAGTACCTTGAATACCGGTAAGCACCATTATCAAGGAGCAAATTGCAAATCCTATAAATGCAGCAAGGGTAGTATTAGCAAGGGTCATTGATGCAGAAAATATACCTCCTACCATCAGCATCGGAATACATATCATAGTACCTATCCATATAAATGCAATACTGGTCCAGTTTTGTCTTTCGCTTTCCGTAATTTGGCTTAAAGCTTTACGCTCAATATTGCTTGACTTAGCACTCTCCATTTTTATTACCTCCCAAAATTTAATAGAAACCTATCATACATCTGTAGCAAGAAGCCGCCTTAGCAGATTTACTTCGGGCGGCTCCTCAGCAGCATTGCCTTATTCTTTATAAGGTATACGTTCCTTTTCATATCCAACTCTCTTCAGGAAAGGTCTCCACATATCAAACATCTTTTCAGGATACATTTCCCATTTCTTATCAACTTTTATCGCACCAAGGGCAATTGGCATTTTTTCTTCAATATCAGCATTCGTTAAAGGAAGACCTGACTCAGGTTGATAGGTACAGATAATATCCGGCACAGTCATTATTGGCAGGTCATTTCTGGTAACCAACAGGTTTTCATTTTGGAAGAAGATAATCCATTGAGAACCTGCCTTATCCTTGATATACACTTTTCCATAGTCAAATCCCTTTTCGGTTATCGTCTCTACTTTGGTTACTTCACCCTCGCAGAACGGATGACACGCTACGCCGATTCTCTTCAATTCTGCAAATTTATCTTTCGTGTTGGCTGCACGAAGTACTTTACCTATCTTTTCTGCTAATGTAACAGTTCCGCATGGTAGATACTTCTCAATTTCATCCCTGCGTACCATCCAGCCCGAAAGACCGCTCATCATACTGAAAGCCATGCAGATATGCCGGCCTATTTCTTCGGCCAGTTCCGCATCCTTTGTATTTGCCATCTCGATAGTTACTCTGTTGTTTTTCCCGTCTGCCATAGCAAGAGGTGAAGTGTCCAAACCGTTAATGTGCAGAAGCAGTGTGTTCAGTGCAGGTACCGCACGTCCTGCACCATCCGCATCAATAAACGGTATGTCGTTAACCAAAGAAATTAGCATAGGTACAAAGGTATTGAACCCCCCCATTTCAACTGCGATTGAATATTTAAGCCTTCGCGGAGGATCCAATTTCATTGCAAGATCACTCAAGGCATTATAAGCGTTGGTGGCATAAGCGGAAAAATCAACATCCTTGATTGCCTTCGGTGCACCCATACCTGCAGTAACTGCAGCATAATTAAAGGGATCCAGATCCGAACACTCCAAAAGATTCAGATTTATTTTACCAGGATGATCCTCTTTATATTTGTTTAACAGGTCCATACCATTTTTAAGTGAACCTCCGCCGCCTCCGCCAAGAAGTGTCGCCCCCCAGATCACATCAATTATTTGAGATTCATTCATATCTCTTCTTGCCATTACAAAGTACCCCCTTACATTTTTTATTAAATGAATAGGATACATTACCGGTAATGTAATTTTGTTATACAATTATCTGAATATTTTGTATTCGTTCATAAGGTTCAAAAATAATACTAATATTTGTATAAAAATACAATTATATAATTAGAACACCAAATTCTTAATAACATGAGGACTATGGAAATGTGAAATACTAATATGAACAAAAATAAAAAAAGCCGCAAATCATTGCGACTGTAAAATCATATTTGGCAGGGGCAGAAGGACTTGAACCCTCAACCAACGGTTTTGGAGACCGCTACTCTACCAGTTGAGCTATACCCCTGCGACACTTATTTATTATATAAAAAATTTCACACTTAGTCAATAGCTGATTATCCCATTATCTAAGCAATCCTCCAAACATCCTGCCACTGACTTTAGGAAAGAATAAAAAAATTATAAGCAGTAATACCCACCAGTTTCCATTTGAAATGAATCCTCTTGTGGCATTACTGATTCCTCCCAACAATTCTCCTGCCGGCATTGCAGGTAACGAAAAAGGCATTGAAAACAGACTGCGTGCCGGTGAAGCCACCGGTAAAGGTGCCGGCTGTCAAGTTGCAGGCGGCACTGCGTTATATGCTGATGAGTGCCTACGACTCATTATTTAGCCTCCCTTCAAGATTAATAAATTACTAACAACCTATACTTCCATTGTATGAGTTGTTGTCTCATTTAGTTACCTTGAAGTATACAAGAGGCTAAAACTCAGCGGACTTCACAGTTCTGGGGAAGGGTACAACATCTCTTATATTGCTCATCCCGGTTACATACATTATCATTCTTTCAAAACCCAAACCATATCCGGCATGCTTGACTGTGCCGTATTTTCTTATGTCAAGATACCACCAGTAATCTTCTTTATTAAGTTTCATTTCATCCATCTTTTTCTCAAGAACATCCAGTCTTTCTTCCCTCTGGCTGCCTCCGATTATTTCACCGACTCCGGGAACTAAAAGATCCATTGCTGCTACTGTTTTTCCATCTTCGTTCATTCTCATATAGAAGGCCTTTATTTCCTTTGGATAGTTGATTACAAATACCGGTTTGTTAAAGACCTGTTCGGTAATATATCTTTCATGCTCTGTCTGCAGGTCAATTCCCCATTCAACGGGATATTCAAATTTAACATTCGATTTTATTAATATATCCACAGCTTCGGTATAAGTAATTACTCCAAAATCAGAGTTTACAATGTTATTAAGTCTTTCGAGAAGAGTATTATCTATAAATCTATTGAAAAATTCCATTTCCTCCGGAGCATTTTCCAAAACATAATTGATTATATACTTTACCATATCTTCTGCCAGTTCCATATTGTCCGAAAGCTCTGCAAATGCTATTTCCGGTTCTATCATCCAAAATTCTGCAGCATGTCTTGCTGTATTTGAGTTCTCTGCTCTGAATGTAGGACCAAAAGTATATACATTCCTGAAGGCCATGCAAAAAGTTTCGACATTTAGCTGACCACTTACAGTAAGGTTTGCCGACTTACTGAAGAAATCCTTTGAGAAGTCAATTTTCCCCTCTTCTGTCCTGGGAGGATTATCAATATCCAATGTAGTAACCCTGAACATCTCTCCTGCGCCTTCTGCATCGCTACCGGTTATTATAGGAGCATGAACATATACAAAGCCCTTTTCTTGAAAAAAACTGTGAATTGCGTATGCTACAATGGATCTTATTCTGAATACCGCCGAAAAGGTATTTGTCCTGGGCCTCAGATGGGCTATTGTTCTTAAGAATTCAAAAGAATGACTCTTTTTCTGAAGCGGATAATCAGCTGTTGATTTGCCTTCTATAATAATTCTATCGGCTTTAAGCTCAAAGGGCTGCTTCGCCCCGGGAGACTCTATAAGCAATCCTTCTACACTTATGGCAGAACCTACCGAAAGCTTGGTTATATCATCAAAGTTTTCAAGACTTTCTTCAAATACTATCTGAAGATTCTTGAAAAAGCTTCCATCGTTTAATTCTATAAAACCGAAATTTTTCGAAGTTCTTTCGGTTTTCACCCACCCTGATACCTTAATGCTTTTATTAATGTATTCTCCCGTAATCCTGTAAAGCTGTTTTATCATTACGCTGCTCATATGCTCTCCTCCTAAAGTGTGATTATGTTTTATACTTTTAAGTCCACTATTATATCTAAATCTTCATTGTTTTTATTCAGAAGCGGATATACGTGTTCCGACAGGAATTCAACAACCTGCTCCTGTGATCTTCCTATAAAGTTTTCGATGCTCAGCAGTTCCTGTATTCTGTTCTTGCCCAACTTAAAGCTTGAATCCCCTTCTATGAGATTTATCAGATTGTTTTCCAAGCCTTGCTCTTTAACTCTTCTTCCTGCCTCAATAGAAAACTGCCTTATTTTTTCATGGAGTTCCTGCCTGTCTCCTCCCGCTTTCACTGCTTCCATCAAAATATTTTCTGTTGCCATAAATGGGAGCTCCTCATCAATGTGTCGTTTTATCATCATCTCATTTACTACAAGACCATCAGTCACGTTTATAAGTATATTCAGTATGCTGTCAACTGCCAGGAAGCCATGTGGAATTGCCAGCCTCTTATTGGCAGAGTCATCAAGAGTTCTTTCAAACCATTGAGAAGCTGCAGTTATTGCAGGATTTATTGAATTTGCAATAACAAACCTTGACAAAGCTGCAATCCTTTCACATCTCATAGGATTTCTCTTGTATGCCATTGCCGATGAGCCTATCTGGTTCTTTTCAAAAGGTTCCTCAACCTCCTTCAGGCTTTGAAGAAGGCGTATATCATTACTGAATTTATGAGCTGATTCTGCTATTTGTGTCAGTACATTCAAAATCATGCTGTCAAGTTTCCTTGAGTATGTTTGGCCTGTCACAGGAAAGCTGCGCTCAAATCCCATTTTTTTTGTGACTCTGGCATCCAATTCCTTTACTTTTTCATTATCTCCGTTAAAAAGCGACATAAAGCTTGCTTGAGTACCGGTAGTCCCCTTGACCCCCCTCAGCCTGAGCCTGCCCAGCTCGAAGTCAAGTTCCTCTAAATCCATTAGAAAATCAAGTATCCACAAGCAGCTTCTCTTTCCGACAGTGGTCAGTTGTGCGGGCTGAAAATGTGTAAAGCCTAATGTAGGCATCTGCTTATATTTTTCCGCAAAAATTGCAAGGTTTCTTATAACATTGAGAAGCTTGATCCTTATAAGCTTAAGACTTGCGGACATCTGTATTATATCTGTATTATCACCTACATATGCACTGGTAGCTCCAAGATGTATTATGGGTTTTGCCTTAGGGCATTGCAAACCATAAGCATATATATGAGACATTACATCATGCCGAGTCTCCTTTTCTCTTTTCTCAGCATCCTCATAGTTAATATCATATATGTGTTCTTTCAGTTCTTCTACCTGTTCTTTGGTGATATCCAGCCCAAGCTCCATTTCGCTTTCGGCAAGGGCAACCCACAGCTTTCTCCAGGTAGAAAACTTGTAATCCTCGGAAAAGATAAAGGACATCTCTTTACTTGCATACCTGCTAATCAAGGGGTTTTGGTATTCCTTCCTATTCACTGTAAAATACCACCCTATTCAATGTTATTGTTTATGAAGCTTTCGAATTGATCAAGACCATTCTTTATTGTTTCCATAGATGTCGCATAAGAAAGCCTTATATAATTGTCAGTTCCGAATGCGGTTCCAGGTACTACCGCAACTTTACCTTTTTCAAGAACAATCTGAGCAAATTCCAAAGAAGAATTGAGTTTGATCCCACATAGCTTTCTGCCAATATAAGTACTGATATCAACATACACATAGAAGGCGCCATCGGGTTTTATACAGCTAAGGCCTTCCATAGCATTTATCCTATCGTACATATAGTTTCTTCTTTTATTAAATTCTTGAACCATGTTTTTCAGATCATCCTGAGGTCCGTTTAGAGCTGCTGCTGAAGCATATTGGGTTATGGAACTGGGATGAGATACTGCATGGCTCTGAATACTTGACATTGCTTTTATCAATTTCTCATTTCCGGCAGCATATCCAAGTCTCCAGCCTGTCATAGCGTATGACTTTGACATCCCATTTATAATTATTGTAAGATCTTTTATTTCACTACCAAAGGAAGCTATGCTGATATGTTTATTATTATCATATATAATTCTCTCGTATATCTCATCTGATACAACGAATAAGTTATTTTTAACCGCAATCTCTGCAATATCCCTTAATTCTCCTTCTGTATACACTGAACCTGTAGGATTACTTGGAGAATTTATAAGTATTGCTTTTGTTCTTGAAGTTATTGCATTATTCAATTCATCCCCGGTCATTTTGAAGTTGTTTTCTTTTTTCGTTTCTACAATTACAGGAACACCATCATTCAGCTTTATAATCTCTGTATAGCTCACCCAGTATGGATTTGGCACAATTACCTCATCTCCGGGATTAAGTATTGCTGCAAAAGCATTTGAGAGAGAGTGTTTTGCACCGCTTGAAGCTATAATTTGATTTGGTTCATATTCTAAGTTATTCTCTCTTTTTAATTTCGAGCATATTGCTTTTCTGAGTTCCATAGTTCCTTGTGCCGGAGTATATCTTGTAAGTCCTTTGTTCATTGCTTCGATGGCTGCAATCCTTATGTATTCAGGAGTGTCAAAATCCGGTTCGCCTATACCAAAGCCGTATACTGTTTCTCCTCCCGCAACCATCTGCTTAAGCTTGGTATCAATTGCCAGCGTCATTGAAGTCGCAATGTTTGCACTTTTATTAGACAGTTCGATTTTCATTTTTTCTCCTCCTCATTTCGCTATCTGCTGCATTCTTGAGCATTTTAACATATTTATAATCTATTGAACAATTCCCCAATATCGGTTCATTATTAATCTTCATACCATGGCAGTCGGAGCCTCCGGTAATCAGTAAATTTCTTGAGCGTGCAACAGCCAGTATACTTTTAACAGTATCTTCGTCATGTTTAGAATGGTAAACTTCGATTCCGTTAATCCCAAGGGCAATTATTTTTCCTAAGTCTGATTTGTTTTGTAACAGTCCGGGGTGAGCAAGAACAGATACTCCTCCTAATTTTTTTATCATATCTATGGCTTCTCCCGTGGATAGTTTGTACCTCTCTACGTAGGCAGGACGGTCCTTGCCAATGTACTCCGTGAATGCTTCTTTAATATTGCTTATGTATCCGCTGTCAATCATAGCTCTTGCAATATGAGGTCTTCCCATTGCTCCATCATCAGCTATTTCTTTAACTTTGTCAAGAGTAATATCGATTCCCATGTCATTAAGTTTGCCTACCATTTTCCCTGCTCTCTCATATCTTGATTTCTGAAGTTTTTTGAGAGTATCTATGAACCACCGTGCTTTGTAATCTATATAATACCCCAATATATGTATTTCTTCATTTTCAAATGTCGTACTAAGTTCTATTCCGGGTATTACTTCTATTGCGTATTTAGAGGCAGCCTTTTCAGCAGGGCTGATACCTTTTACAGTGTCATGATCAGTTATTCCTATTGCAGTCAGCCTTTTTACACTTGCCCATCGCACTACTTCTTCAGGACTCATAAGTCCGTCAGAAGCTGTAGTATGAATATGTAAGTCAGCCTTGAGCATATTAAACCTCCTGTGCATTATATATAATATGCATATAGAATCATTATATCATAAAATCCCAAGATTTTATGATATCTGCTATGTGCGTTTTGCGGAGCAAAAAATCGCACGGCATTTATTCTATAATAATTTCAGGAACTGAAATTATTATATCATTATGCAAAACAACACACAAAGAAATTTTACCAATTCTGATATATTAAAAAAAGCGTTCAACGTGAACGCTTTTTATCTGGGTTCTATGATCAGTTTTAAGGCCGTTCTCTCTTCACCATCTATTTGTATATCGGTGAAGGCAGGTATGCATATCAAATCAATTCCTCCAGGAGCTACAAATCCTCTGGCAATTGCAACTGCTTTAACTGCCTGATTCAGCGCTCCTGCCCCTATGGTCTGAATTTCTGCGGATCCTTTTTCTCTCAACACTCCCGCCAAAGCTCCTGCAACAGAATTTGGGTTTGATTTTGCTGAAACCTTTAATACGTCCATTTTAAGCCCCCCTATCAATCATACTATTCCAAAAACTACTAAGTATAATTAAATACATTATTCTACAAATATATGCAAAATCCTCTTTTATTCTACAATTAAGAATTTTCAAGGAATAAGGGGACAGTTCATACCTCGTCCCTGTCCCCCTATCACTTCTGCTTTTTTCCTTGTTATTATTATATTCTTTTAATACCTTTAACTATATTATTATTATCAACCTGGACAATTACTGCCCCAAGAATTACTTCGCCGTCGGCAATTTCAAATTTTGCAGGCATACCGGTTATAAACTTCTTTATGATCAGATCCTTTTCCACACCTAATATTGAATCCAAAGGACCGGTCATTCCTGCATCAGTAATATATGCAGTCCCACCGGGCAACACCCTTTCGTCAGAGGTTTGAACGTGGGTATGTGTACCTATTACTGCATGAACCTTACTGTCAAGATACCAGCCCATTGCAAGCTTTTCTGAAGTTGCTTCCCCATGAAAGTCCACTATTATGATATCTGCCTTATCCTTCAACTCAATTAGTATTTTATCAATAGTTTGGAATGGACAATCTATACAATCCATATATACTCTACCGCAGAGATTTACTACGGCAATCCTTTTTCCTGTCCTTTCCATTATCCTGAATCCTTTTCCCGGGGTGCCTTCAGGATAGTTTGCGGGTCTGATAAGTCTTTCTGCATCTTCAATAAATTCTAATACTTCTTTTTTCGCCCAGGAATGATTGCCGAGAGTTATTACATCTGCTCCCATACTAAGCAGCTCATCATATGTACTCTTTGTTATGCCGACTCCTCCGGCAGAATTCTCTCCGTTTATTATAGTAAAATCAATACTATTCTCTGCAACAAGCCTGCTAAGATTCTTGCTTAGGTAATTTCTGCCGGGCCTGCCGATTACATCACCTATAAAAAGTATGTTCATCTGTATACCTCCATATTATTAAAAAAGGCGGCTTCATGCATTTTGCATGTATCGCCGCACATTTTCTATTTTGCATATTCAATTGCCCTGGTTTCTCTGATAACATTTACTTTTATTTGACCGGGGTATTCCAGTTCGTCCTCGATCTTTTTTACTATATCTCTGGCGATATATACTATTTCACTGTCACTTACATCTTCCGGCTTAACCATGATTCTGACTTCCCTGCCGGCTTGAATAGCAAAAGATTTTTCAACTCCATCAAATGAATTAGCTATTTCTTCTATTTTTTCCAAACGTTTAATGTATGATTCTAAGGTTTCTCTTCTAGCTCCGGGTCTTGCAGCAGATATAGCATCAGCTGCTTGAACAAGAACGGCTTCTACAGTTGTAGCTTCAATATCTCCATGATGCGCTTCCACAGCATGGATTATTTCGGTGGATTCCTTATATTTCTTTACAAGGTCAGCACCAATCTGAACGTGAGGACCTTCTACCTCATGATCAACAGCTTTTCCTATGTCATGCAGCAAACCTGCCCTTTTTGCCAGTTTCACATCGGCACCAAGCTCTGCAGCCATTGCTGCCGCAAGGTGTGCTACTTCTACGGAATGTTTCAGTACATTTTGTCCGTAACTGGTTCTAAATCTCAACCTTCCCAAAAGTCTAATAATCTCAGGATGCAATCCATGGACTCCGGTATCAAAGGTAGCCTGTTCACCTTGTTCCTTAATATAGTTGTCTACCTCTTTCTTAGCCTTTTCAACCATTTCCTCGATTCTGGCAGGATGTATTCGTCCATCAACGATTAGTTTTTCGAGAGCAACCCTTGCAACTTCCCTTCTTATTGGATCAAAACCGGATAATATTACGGCTTCTGGTGTATCATCGATTATCAAATCGATGCCTGTAAGCGTTTCTAATGTTCTTATATTCCTGCCTTCGCGTCCTATTATTCTTCCCTTCATCTCGTCATTCGGCAGTGGTACTACAGATACTGTAGTTTCCGCAACATGGTCTGCAGAACACTTCTGTATTGAACTTGCTATGATCTCCTTGGCTTTTCTTTCTGCTTCTTCTTTAGCCTTGGTCTCTATATCCTTGATCAGCATAGCAGCTTCATGCCTTATTTGCTTTTCTATATTGTTTAAGAGTAACTGTTTTGCATCTTCTGATGATAACCCCGATAATCTTTCAAGCTCTTCTAACTGCTTATTGTACAGACCCTGTACTTCTTCCAGGGATTTCTGTATTTCTTTTTGTTTTTTTGTTATCGCTTCATCTCTTTGTTCAAGACTCTCAACCTTTTTATCAAGGCTTTCTTCTCTTTGAAGCAATCTTCTTTCGGCTCTCTGGATTTCATTTCTTCTGTCACGGGTCTCTCTATCCAGTTCAGTTCTAAGCCTATGAATCTCTTCCTTCGCCTCAAGCACAACTTCTTTCTTTTTTGTTTCTGATTGCTTTTCGGCTTCACAAACTATCTTTATTGCCTGTTCTTCAGCATTTTTTATTTTTGATTCAGCAATATATCTTCTAACCAAATACCCTACAATAAAGGTAATTAGTGCAATTGCTATATAGATAATATATTCGATAACATTTTCACCTCCTCATTATTTAATTTTATCGACTATCGGTTACATTATTTTTCTTAATAATCATCATATACAAAATTAACAAATAATAACAAGAACACGCCTTCTTAATTGATACACCATATCAGAATAATTTTATTACTTATACAAAATTTTGTCAAGTTATTGTGACAATTCAAACTATTTGAGGGTATAATGAAAAACTCCATGAATTTAGTCTCCTTCAAGGTCAAGAGTCTCTGCTGCTCTTTTGCAAGCATCAATTTCGAAGCCTTTTCTGTATAGATAGCTAAGAAGTTTTAATTTTTTTTCTTTACGGCTGCCTTTTAGGTTTGATACCTTTTTCTTTGCGGCTTTTATCGCAGATTCATAGTCATCTATATCAGCTTCATCCAGCTTTTGTTGAATGATTTCCTTGTCTACCCCTTTATTGACTAACTTTTGTAAAATACTTCGACGGCTTGTGCCTGTTATATCCTTAATACTTCTGATATAACTTTCGACATAGCTTTCATCATTAATATAGCCAATTTCCTTTAAATATTCCATTACTTGTTGTATGGCTTTCGAAGGATGTTGTTTCTCAATTAGACGCTTTTCAATATCTGATTCTGTTTTTGGTGTCCGGGCAAGTATATAAAGGGCAGCTCTCAGAGCGCCCTTATATTGAATTATTTCCATGGTTTTATTAAATTCGGTCTCGTCTAGTTCCATTTCTTCTGACAAACCAAGTTCCTGAAGAATATCACTATCAACGGAACATCGATATTCTCCGTCAATATATATATTGTACCTTTTGATATTCTTCTTTTGCTGTTCAATCCCGGTAATTCTCATGAAAACAATATCCTCATATTTCAATTATTAATCATTATCTTCAGAATTAAAAGACGACGGTTTTGTTTTGGATGTTCCTAAATCAAACATTTCTCTAAGTTTTTTATCTATTTCATTAGTAATATCAGGGTTATCTTTCAGGTATTGCTTTGCATTTTCTCTGCCCTGTCCTATCCTTGTATCCCCATAAGAAAACCATGCTCCGCTTTTCATTATCAGGTCATTATTGACTGCTGCATCAAGAATACTTCCTTCTTTGGAAATGCCTAGACCATACATTATGTCAAACTCTGCTTGCTTGAAGGGAGGTGCAACCTTATTCTTAACAACTTTGACCCTTGTCCTGCTTCCGGTTGTATCGGCACCAACCTTGATGTTCTCAATCTTTCTGACTTCAAGCCTTACTGAAGCATAAAATTTGAGCGCCCTTCCACCCGGTGTTACTTCAGGATTGCCAAACATGATACCAACCTTTTCCCTAAGCTGGTTGATGAATATGACAGTAGTCTTGGATTTACTGATAGCTCCCGCAAGTTTCCTAAGTGCCTGGGACATAAGCCTTGCCTGCAAACCTACATGAGAATCCCCCATTTCGCCGTCAATTTCTGCCTTAGGAACCAATGCAGCAACAGAGTCAACAACAACTACGTCAATTGCTCCACTCCGAACAAGTGTTTCGGCAATTTCAAGTCCCTGCTCCCCTGTATCCGGCTGCGATACTATAAGATTCTCTATATCCACCCCAAGATTCTTAGCATATAATGGGTCCAATGCATGCTCTGCATCAATAAATGCAGCTTCACCGCCATTCTTCTGTGCTTCTGCAATTATATGCAGCGCAACTGTTGTCTTTCCTGAAGATTCAGGTCCATATATCTCAACTATTCTTCCTTTTGGAACTCCACCTATTCCTAATGCTATATCAAGTTCAATAGAGCCTGTGGAAACAGATTCAACATTCATTTTTGTAGCATCGCCAAGCTTCATGATTGAGCCTTTTCCGAATTGCTTTTCTACCTGGCTGAGAGCCAGTTCTATGGCTTTCTTTTTATCGGTCATCTCTGCGCACATTAACTTCTGCACCGTCCTTTCATCACTTATGCCTTAAAGGCATAACGAACAAATGTTCTTATGTTACTATTATATTATATTGCTATTTATTAGTCAAGAAAATTACATAATTTTACTATTTCTTACCTTGAAAGAAGTTCTCTTCTAAGTAAATCAAGTGCCCTGCTGCTTGATCCCCATTTTATTTTCTGCCTGTTTCCGTTCAGAATAATTTTATGAACATTAACGGAATCCTTAATTGCAATTCCTATGAAGCAAAGTCCGACAGGTTTCTCGGCAGTACCCCCTTCAGGTCCTGCTATGCCCGTGATAGAGAGACCAATATCCGTACCGGCAAGATCTTTTGCGCCTAAGGCCATTTCTTCTGCAGTTCGGCTGCTTACCGCACCATATTTCCTGATTGTCCCTTCATTAACCTTTAGGATGTTTATTTTGGATCCATTGCTATAGCTGACAATTCCGGACATA
>JAQVFD010000098.1 GCA_028697435.1 Clostridiaceae bacterium | reverse complement strand
TGTAAGATTCATATCCAATAATTCCACGGGCAAAATGGGATATTCAATTGCTAAGCAGGCAGCTTATAGAGGCGCAAAGGTTTACTTGGTAACCGGACCTACAAATCTTGACACACCAGCAGGAGTTGAAAGATATAATGTCACATCGGCCGAGGAAATGTACAGTAAGGTATTAGAGATTTTTCCCATGTGCGATATAGTTATTAAAGCGGCTGCAGTAGCCGACTATGCACCAATGACTGCTTACAGTCAGAAAGTGAAAAAGTCAGACGGTGACCTTGAGCTGAGGCTGAAGAGGAATCCTGATATACTATACGAACTTGGTAAAATTAAAGGCAGCAAAATACTTGTGGGTTTCGCAATGGAAACGGAAAACCTTATAGAGAACGCCGCGGAGAAAGTCATGAAGAAAAACCTGGATTTTATTGCAGCGAATGATTTGAACGAAGCAGGAGCGGGTTTTGCAGCTGATACAAATGCGGTAAAGCTTATTGACAGGGAAGGAAATATAGAGAGTATTCCGCTTAAAACAAAGCAAGATGTGGCAGATATAATTCTTGATAGGATAATGAAGATAAAGCGTACATAACAGTACGCTTCGCTTTTGCATTGGGGGAGTTAAATTGGGCGAAAATATTTATGCCGAGGTTATAGTTGCCAATAAGTGCAAGGAGACAGACAGAATATACAGCTACCTTATACCTGAAAAGATGAAGTCATTAATCAGAGTCGGAAGCAGGATACTTGTGCCTTTCGGCATGGGGAACAAGCAGATTGAGGGTTATGTGGTGGGCTTAAAGGATAGTATTGACTTTAAGGTATCAAAGATAAAGTCCGCAGCCAAGCTATTGGATGAGGAGCCCGTAATGTCTCCGAAGCTTGTTGAATTGGCAAAATGGATGAAGGAAAAATACCTGAGTTACTATATAGATGCTATACAGGCCATAGTGCCTTCTCCTATAAGAACAAAGAGCAGCTATAATATTGAACTGTACGAAAGTGAAGATATTAATGAAAAGATAGAAAAGCTTAATTCAAACAGCATTATGGAAATAGTGGATTTTCTTGAACAAAATTCGGGAAGTTCCAAGTTGAATGATATTAAGGAATACTTCAGCGATAGGAAAATAGATTATTATATAAAGAAGCTCCTTGAAGCAAAGGTAGTAAGGAAAGTGCAGGTAATAGGAAACAAAATAGGAAGTAAGAAGCAGAAGCTTTTATACATAGAGGATGGTAAAGATATTGAGATAAAAAAAACTGCAAGCAAACAGAAGGAAATATATGAATTGGTATTGGAGTATCCGGGTATATCCCTTGCTAAGCTTAAGGAAACTTGCGGAGATTGCGACTCATCAGTCAAGTCTATGTTGAAGAAAGGATATATAAGGATTGAAGAAAAGGACGAATACAGGTCCCTCGATTCAAAGGTATATAAGGAAGAAAGGCATAAACTGACTCCTGAGCAGCAAAAAGCCCTGTCAGATATTAAATATTGTTTTTCCAATGATAGGGATGTTGTACTTTTCGGTGTGACAGGCAGCGGCAAGACCGAGATTTATCTCGAACTGATTGAAGAATATCTGTTGAAGGGTAAAGACGCTATAATGCTTGTGCCGGAAATCTCTTTGACTCCTCAAATGGTCTCAAGGTTCAAGAATCGCTTCGGGGAAAACATAGCCGTTTTACACAGCGGTCTTTCCGAGGGTGAAAAATATGACGAGTGGAGAAAAATCAAAGCCGGTATTGTAAAGGTAGCTATTGGTGCAAGATCTGCGGTTTTTGCACCCTTTAAGGAATTGGGTATTATCATCATTGATGAAGAACATGAGCACACATATAAATCAGAAATAAGACCTAAGTACTTAACCAGAGAGGTTGCAGAAAAAAGATGCAGGCTTGAAGGCGCAAACCTCCTTATGGGTTCAGCTACTCCTTCCATTGAGACTTATTACAGGGCAAAGATAGGAGAACTGGGATTAGCGGAATTGGAATCAAGAGCAAATGGCAGTCCGATGCCTGAGGTTGAGGTAGTGGATATGAGGGAAGAGCTGGAATCCGGTAACAGGACAATATTCAGCAATAGTCTGACAGATGCCATATTGGATAATCTGAAAAACAAGGATCAAATGATACTATTTCTGAACAGGAGAGGACATTCCACCTTTGTATCCTGCAGACAGTGCGGAATAGTGATGAAATGCCCACGATGCAGCATATCACTGACATATCATATGAAAAGTGAAAAACTGATTTGCCATTACTGCGGATATGAAAGGGATAATCCAACAATATGTCCGAAATGTAACAGCAAGAATATCAAATACTTTGGAGTAGGTACTCAGAAGCTGGAAAAGGAGTTTCAGAAGAAGTTCTCGGTAAAGGAAGTGCTGAGAATGGATGCAGATACGACCTCGAGAAAAAACTCCCATCAGGAAATATTGGACAAATTCAGAAGAAAAGAAGTTAATGTACTCCTGGGAACCCAGATGATTTCAAAAGGCTTGGATTTTCCCGATGTTACATTGGTTGGAGTGATCGCAGCGGATACAAGTCTCAATTTGCCCGACTTCAGGTCTGCCGAACGCACTTTTCAAATAATAGCACAGGTTTCAGGACGCTCAGGAAGAGGACGCAAAAAAGGGCGGGTTATTGTTCAGACGTACAGTCCTGAGCATTACAGTATAGAATATGCACGCTGCCATGATTATAAAGGGTTTTACAATAAGGAAATTATGCTTCGGAAGGAACTTGCTTATCCTCCTTTTTCCAGTATTGCAAATATAATAATCAGCGGTACTGTAGAGGATGAAGTAATAAAGTATGCAAATGAAATTGGCATACTATTGGATGAAGCTATTAAACAATATAAGGATGTAGAAAAATTGGGTCCCGCAGCTGCGGCAATATCGCGTATAAAAAACAGATTCAGGTGGCAAATAGTAGTTAAAGGCAAAAGTGAAGATGTATTAAGAAAAATACTTAGAAGTCTTGCAGAGACTTGCGATGAGGGCAGATCAAATGTGAGTATGAGTATGGATTTGAATCCTCAAAATATGGTATAGTAATATTAGACACGAGATACCAGATGCCAGACGCCAGATTAGGGTAGGGCTTCGAAGGTAGGGTCGCCATAAATGGCGACTGGTTATGATTAGATTTTTTGGGAGGGTAAATATATAAATGGCAGTTAGAAAAATCAGAAAAGACGGAGATGAAATTTTAAGGAAGATTTCTAGAAAGGTAGAGGTTATTGATGACAGGATTCTTACTCTCCTTGATGATATGAAGGATACAATGAAGAAAGCCGAAGGAGTCGGACTTGCCGCTCCTCAGGTCGGGGTATTGAGAAGAATTGTAGTCATAGATATCGGAGAGGGGCTTATTGAGCTGATAAATCCTGTTATAGTATATGAAAGCGGGGAACAGGAGGATGAAGAAGGCTGCCTCAGTGTACCCGGAATAAGGGGAAAAGTAAAAAGACCTGAAAAGGTTATTGTAAGAGCGATGAACAGGAAGGGGGAGACTGTTGAAATTACGGGAACTGATCTTTTAGCAGTCGCTTTTTGCCACGAAATCGATCATCTGAATGGTATTCTCTTTACAGATAAAGCAATAATAACCGAAAAGGCCGAAAGGGAATAGGGAGTATGAGAATAGTATTTATGGGAACTCCGGAATTCGCAGTTCCCTGTCTTAGGGACCTGATTGCCAACAAGCATGAAATTGCCGCTGTTGTAACTCAGCCTGACAAGGCCAAGGGAAGGGGTAATAAACTTGCTTTGCCCCCTGTAAAAGTGCTTGCCAATGAATCAGGAATACCGGTGTATCAGCCGGTGAAAATTAAAACCGGGGAATTCACTGAAATATTGAAAAGCGTTGCACCGGAAGTCATTATTGTAGTCGCTTTTGGACAGTTACTGTCTCAGGAGATATTGGATATTCCACCTCATGGGTGTATCAATGTACATGCCTCAATTCTTCCTAAGTACAGAGGTGCAGCGCCTATAAACTGGTGCATAATTAACGGGGATAAAACCACAGGGGTCACTACCATGTATATGGATAAAGGGCTTGACACAGGGGATATTATATTAAAACGGGAAATTCAAATTGGGGCAGATGAAAATGCGGGGGAACTGCATGATAGACTATCAGAGCTTGGAGCCTCAGCATTGTCTGAGACAATAGAGCTGCTGATTAGCGGGAAGATTGAAAGAATTCCGCAGAATAATGAGGAAGCCACCTATGCACCGATAATGACTAAAGAATTGGGAAGAATTGACTGGTCAAAGGATGCTTCAGATGTCAGAAATCTTATTAGGGGGACCTATCCATGGCCCGGGGCTTTTTCCTCCTATAATGGAAAGATATTTAAGATATTGAGTTCTCAAGCATTGGATGATAATATTAAAAACGATAATTACGGCTGTATTAGCCGAGCGAATAAAGACAGTATTATTGTAAGCTGCGGCAGTGGAAGCCTTAAAATACTGGAGTTGCAATTTGAAAATGGAAAACCCATGAGTGCGGAGGCATATCTCAGAGGGCATAAGATGGATGAAGGCACCATGTTGGGTGAATAGGTACGGGGTACGATTATATATATAATGGAGGAAATAATATGTTTTATGGTTATGGTTTTGATTCTACTTTTTTATTAATACTACCTGCAATAATATTTGCAGCATACGCACAGTCGAAGGTAACTTCAACCTTCAATAAATATCTGCAGGTAAGGAACAGCTATGGGCATACAGGATATGCGGTTGCCCGAAGGATACTGGATGTAAACGGACTTCAGGATGTTCCGGTGGAGCTTGTAAAAGGAAGGCTTTCTGATCATTATGATCCAAGAACAAGAGTACTTAGATTGTCCCAGGATGTATACAGCAGTAATTCCCTTGCTTCCGTAGGTGTGGCCGCTCATGAGTGCGGTCATGCAATACAACATTCGGAAGGGTATGCACCACTTATCATAAGGAATGCAATTGTACCTGTGGCATCTTTCGGTTCTCAGGCTGCATGGCTTTTTATAATAGCCGGATTCATATTCAGCTGGGGTAACCTTATAGATATTGGAATACTGTTGTTTTCTGCCGCAGTGGCTTTTCAGGTAATAACACTTCCGGTTGAGTTCAATGCAAGCAGCAGGGCAATAGCCCTTTTGGAAGGCAATGGATTAGTTGCATCTGATGAGTTGGGACCTGCAAAAGAGGTCCTGAAAGCCGCGGCACTCACATATGTAGCGGCAGCTTTTTCGGCAATCATGCAGCTAGTGAGGCTACTTGTACTTAGAGGCAGAAGGGATTAGAGGTATATAGTTCGGAGCTACAGATAGAAGTATTACTGTCTGTAGCTTTTACGTTAATCTGTGGTCGCCATACATGGTGTCAAAAAGGAGTATTACTAATGAAAAATATCGACCTTGCAAGGGATGCGGCAGTTAGAATTGTATATAGGGTACTCAGGGAAGGGGCATATTCAAATATCGCTATGAAAGAGGAGCTGGACAAAGGTAAGCTTGTGCGGCTTGATAAAGCTCTTGTTACGGAAATAGTAAACGGCACCTTGAGGAATCTTACCAGAATAGATTGGATAATGTCCCGGTTCATAAAGATGAAAAGGATTGACCCATGGATTGAAGATATTATCAGATGCGGTATATATCAAATTCTGTTTTTGGACAGAGTGCCTGACTCGGCAGTATGCAACGAAAGCGCTGAACTTGCAAGGAAGCATGGTCATGAAGGAGCAGTGAAGTTTGTAAACGGAGTTCTTAGAAATATCAGCAGAAGTAAAGAAAGTTTAGAATATCCGGATAAGAGTAAAGATGCAGACGGATACCTGTCTGTATTCTATTCTCACCCCCTATGGATAGTAAGAAAGTGGATAAAGGATTACGGAATGGAATTCACCGAAAACCTTTTAATTGCAAATAACGAAAAACCTCCCTTCACAATACGCTGCAACAGACTCAGGATTAATAAGAAGGAGCTGATGGCAATTCTCTCCGAAGAGGGCATTGAATGCACTGATGGAAGCTACAATGCCGAAGCGGTTCACATTAGGGAAACCTCCTCCATAGAAGAGAAGGAGTCTTTTATAATGGGCTATTATCAGGTGCAGGATGAAAGCTCTATGCTGGTAGCACATATTGTTGACCCAAAACCGAGAGAAAAAATCCTTGACATATGCAGCGCGCCCGGAGGGAAGACTACCCACATGGCAGAATTGATGGACAATAAAGGGGAGATAGCTGCAAGAGATATACATAAGCATAAACTGAGACTTGTGGAGGAAAATTGCCTCAGACTCGGGGTAAACATTGTTAGGACGGAGCTTCGGGATGCAATGAAAATAGATGAAGGTTCAGTTGAAAAGTTTGACAAGGTATTGCTGGATGCACCTTGCAGCGGTCTTGGGGTAATGCGAAGGAAACCGGATCTAAGATGGAAAAAAGAACCGGATAACTTCAAGGAATTGGCTAAAATGCAGAGCCGGATGCTAAAGATAGCTTCCGGATATGTAAAGCCCGGAGGGAAATTGATATATAGCACATGTACCATAAATAGAACAGAAAACATTGACATAGTCAGGGAATTTCTTTCCTATAACAAGGAATATCGGTTGGATAGCATAATAGGACAATTGCCGGAAAACTTAGTATGTGAAAGTGCATATCAGGGTTTTTTGGAACTTTACCCTAATATCCATGGCACCGATGGATTTTTTATAGCAAAAATGGAAAAGAGGTAATTGAATTTGCAGAATAAGAAGAATATTAAAGACATGGGATTTGATGAACTTGAACAGTACATTGAAGCCCAAGGGCTCCCTAAGTTCAGAGCAGCACAGATTTTTGAATGGATTTTTAAGGATACAGCTTCTTTTGAGGAAATGACTAATCTGCCTAAAGATCTGATAGAACTGCTGAAAACGGAATTTTATATAGGAAGGGCAATTATTGCTGAAATGCAGCACTCAAAAACAGATAACACAAGGAAATACCTGCTTCGTTTTGAAGACGGGAATGCTGTTGAGTGTGTTCTCATGGATTACAACTATGGAAAGACGATTTGTATTTCAACACAGATTGGCTGCAGAATGTCTTGTGAGTTTTGTGCTTCAACAACAGGTGGGCTTGTCAGGTCCATGACAGTTGGAGAAATGTTAGAGGAAGTAATGGCTGTATCCAGAGATATCGGAGAAAGAATTGGGAATGTTGTACTTATGGGCACGGGAGAACCCTTTGACAATTATGATCAGGTTATGAAGTTTATAAAGACAATTAACCACCCCAAGGGGTTGAATATTGGGCAAGGGCATATGACTCTTTCAACTTCGGGTATTGTGCCAAGAATATATGATTTTGCAGAGGAGAAGCTTCAATG
>JAQVFD010000097.1 GCA_028697435.1 Clostridiaceae bacterium | reverse complement strand
CCACAGAACTCCGGGCAGTTTGTATTTCTCCAATGCTGTATTCATCATATCTCTTTTTTTTCTGTATTCAGTCAGTATTGTATTAAGATGCTTCTCGTAACATCCTTGGGAAAGGAATTCGCTTATCAGATACTGACCGGGTGTATTGACGTGCATATCCGTAATTTGCTTAAGGTATGAAAATTTCCTTATGATCCCATGTTCGGCAGCAATCCAGCCAATTCGTATCCCAAGGGAGAGAACCTTAGAAAATGTGCTTAAGTATATTACATGTTCATAGGGATCCAAAGCCTTCAAGGATGGTATGGGCTTCCCTTCATAGCGCAGATCTCCATAGGGGTCATCCTCAACTATAGGAATACGGTATTTGTAGGATAAATCCAGCAGTTCATACCTACGTTCAAGGCTCATTACTATACCTGAAGGATTCTGAAAGGTAGGAAGCGCATAAATGAATTTTGGTTTATATCTTTGAATAAGAGATTCAAGTATATCTGTTTTCATGCCGTTGCTGTCTATAGGCACACCGATGATCTTCGCACCGGCAGATCGGAAAATCTGCATTGCTCCGAAGAAAGAAGGTTCCTCAAGTATCACGGTATCTCCGGGCTTTAAGAAGACTCGTGCAATATAGTCCAGTCCCTGCTGGGAGCCGGATATTATTAAAACGTCCGTTGAAGGGCTTGACTGCAACTATAGTGCCTTTCCCAACCCGTGCCTGTACCAGCCCATCGGTCTTTAACTCGTGATATGCTTTTACTATAGTAGTTCTGTTGACATTAAGAAGCTCACTCAAGATCCTTTCAGGAGGAAGTACATGTCCGGCAGGCAGCTCTCCGAAGGTTATCATATCGCGGATTTGGTTTTTAATCTGCATGTAAATCGGTGTATCAGATTTTCGGTTAATATTGATGCGCATCATATCACTCTTCTCCATAGAATATACATTATTAGATTGGACTCATCCAATCATTATTATATCATATATAATTAGTTGTAAAATCCTCCAATTTTGATATTTTACATCCATCCAATTTTGATTGGAACAATCCAAAGTAGTATAGCATAATAATTTGGTTCACTTCTGTCGGTATTAAATATATAATAGAATTGACGTCAAAAGATAAGTCAAGGGAATCAGGAGGATATAAATGAATATAGCTTTTTTTCTCACACCAAAAGAGGAAATCGTCTGGATATCGGCAGACTCTACAATGAGACAGGTTATTGAAAAGATGGAATTTCACAGATACAGTGCTTTGCCCCTAGTCAACGACAGCGGCAAATATGTAGGTACAATAACAGAAGGGGACATATTGTGGCATTTGAAACATACACAGAATCTGGGGTTTAAAGATACTAACAAGATTATGATAAGAGATGTTTCCAAATATCAGAAAAATAAACCGGTTTCCATCGAATCACATATAGAAGATCTGATTCTCCTTTCTGTTGATCAGAACTTTATACCGGTGGTGGATGACCATGACATATTTATCGGGATAATCAAAAGAAGTGATATTATAAACTATTTCTACAAATTGCTTCTAAACAAGAAAATATAAGAAAATTGCGCACTATCGTGCGCTGACACTAGACTCCAGACACTAGAGCTGAGAAGGGCTTCGAAGGGATAGCAGAATTCTGGTGTCTGGCATCTGGTATCTGGAATCTGATAATTCTATTTTCTAATTGAGTTGAACTTTTTAATTACATCTTCTCCAAAACAATTGCTGAATGCTTTAAGAAATGAGATTGCGAATTCTCTGCTGTCGGAATCTATAATGGAATTGTCAACTACCTGCTCCAATAAAACCACCAGATTTTCCAATTCATAACCTTCAAATTTTACAGTATCATTATCAATTTTTATCATAACATCCTCCAAATATTTAGATCACTTTATCATTATACAACATGGAAACAGATATTTGTAGTGAAAATGAACATGCATAAGAGGAAATATACAGTGAACAAGATAGATGATTGTGGTAATATTGACATAGCAGAATAATTGGGTCATAATTAGTTCAAAAGTTTGGTGAATGTTTCGAAAATCTACAATTCTTATAAATGCAAAGGAGGCAGCAAATGAAAAAAGCTGAGATAAAGGATTTAAAAAAGTATGCGGTCAAAATTAGAAAGCATATCATAGATGAAGTATACAGCGCTGCATCTGGGCATCCCGGAGGATCCCTGTCCTGCACCGATATTCTGACGGCATTATATTTTACAGAAATGCGGGTGGATCCTAAACGGCCGGTTTGGGAAGACAGGGACAGGTTTGTACTTTCCAAGGGACACTGTTCACCTGCCCTATATGCGGTTTTGGCTGAAAGAGGTTTTTTCCCCAAGGAAGACCTGCTGACTTTTAGAAAAGCTGACAGTTACCTGGAAGGACATCCCAGTATGAAAAATGTTCCGGGAGTGGATATGTCTACCGGATCTTTAGGCCAGGGAATTTCGGCGGCTGTGGGTATGGCTATGGCGGGGAAACTAGACAAAAAGGACTACAGAGTCTATGCCATTGTAGGAGACGGCGAGCTTCAGGAAGGCGAGGTATGGGAAGCTTTTATGGCAGCGGCCCACTACAAGTTGGATAATCTGACAGTTTTCCTGGATTATAACGGGCTTCAAATTGACGGCAATATATGTGATGTAATGTCACCGGAGCCTGTGGCGGACAAATTCAGTGCTTTTTGCTGGAATGTGCTGAAAACAGACGGACATAATATCGAGAAGATAATTGAATCCATAGGGCAAGCCAAGGATTTCAAAGGGAGGCCTACAATTATAATTGCCAAGACTATCAAAGGCAAAGGTGTTTCTTATATGGAAAACCAGGCGGGCTGGCATGGCAGTGCTCCAAATAAGGAACAAAGAGATCAGGCAATGGCAGAACTGGATAAAGTCCTGGCAGAGTTGGAGGTAGAATAACATGGCAGATAAGATAGCTACAAGGGAAGCTTATGGAAACGCACTTGCAGAGTACGGTTCCGATACTAAGATAGTGGTATTTGATGCTGACTTGTCAAAATCCACAAAGACAGATAACTTCAGAAAGAAATACCCTGAAAGGTTTTTTAATATGGGTATAGCTGAAGGAAACATGATGGCTACTGCTGCAGGAATGGCCTCTTGCGGCAAGATTGTATTTGCAAGCACTTTTGCTATGTTTGCAGCAGGGAGGGCTTTTGAGCAGATAAGAAATTCAATATGCTATCCGAAATTAAATGTAAAGATAGGTGCCACCCATGCCGGACTGTCTGTGGGGGAGGATGGAGCTTCGCATCAGGCTATTGAAGATATTGCAATTATGAGGGCGATCCCTAATATGACGGTTATAAGTCCTGCAGATGCTGTTGAGACGAGATATGCGGTAAAAGCAGCAATAGAACATGAGGGACCTGTATATCTTAGACTGGGAAGACTGAGTGTTCCCGTAATATATGATGAAAGTAATTACAAGTACGAGTTGGGCAAGGGTATTACACTATCTGATGGAAATGATGTGACAATAATCTCTACCGGGCTTATGGTACATGCAGCTCTTGAAGCTAAGGCACTGCTTCGGGAAGAAGGAATAAATGCAAGAGTAATCGATATTCATACCATAAAACCCATTGATGGGGATATAATAGTAAAAGCGGCAAGGGAAACCGGGGTTATCGTCACTGCCGAAGAGCATAATGTTATCGGAGGGCTTGGAAGCGCAGTGGCTGAGGTGTTGTCAGAAAACTATCCGGTACCTCTTATAAGGGTTGGAGTGAAGGATAAGTTCGGAAAGTCCGGCAAACCGGATATATTACTTCAAATGTATGGCTTGACTGCAACTGATATAGCAAAAGAAGCGAAAAATGCACTCAAGAAAAAAGTTGAAAAATGATAAAAGATAAATTATACGAAAGAAGGATTATCTATGGGAAACATGATTCCAAGCAGAGCAGCAGCAATGGAACTTCTGCAAGAGTATAATAAGAACGACAGTCTTGTGAAGCATGCATTGACAGTTGAAGCTGTTATGAGGCATTTTGCGGGACTCCTTGGTGAGGACGAGGAAAAATGGGGTATTATAGGTCTGCTGCATGATATCGATTATGAAATGTACCCTGACCAGCATTGCATAAAAGCAAAAGGGATACTCACTGAAAGAGGATGGCCTGAAGAATATATCCATGCAGTGCTTAGCCATGGCTGGAAGCTTTGCTGCGATGTAGAGCCAACAGAGAAGATGGAAAAGGTGCTTTATACTATAGACGAGATGACAGGACTTATTGCAGCAACTGCCCTTATGAGACCAAGTAGAAGCATATTGGATATGGAAGTAAAGTCCGTAAAAAAGAAATGGAAGCAAAAGAGCTTTGCGGCAGGAGTCAACAGGGAGGTCATAGAAGAGGGAGCAGAGCTTCTGGGTATGGAAATGGACAAAGTGATAGAAGAGACTATAAAGGGTATGCAGAAAGTGGCTGAGGAAATCGGGCTTAAGGGCAATATATAACGAGGCGAAAAGTAATGAGTTAGAAGAGGCCGACTAAGGATTCTGGTCAGCCTCTTTCTCCCTTACAAGGAATTTTTTTCTCAGGTCGGGATTAAAAAAGATAAAAAGTAAAGCAGCCCACAGCCACCAATTATTATTCTCAAATATACTTCCAAAAAGTCCATTCAGCATTCCGCCAAGCTGCTGAGCTGAAGGAATCGATGGAGGCAGCCCCGGTTCTTGGGCTGGTAGAGAAGCTAAGGCAGGCGGCGGCTGCTTTCTTGAATTTGAGTAAAATACTCCCGAAAAATCTTCCGGTGCTGGATTTGACCGATATAATCCATGGTTAAAACCTCTCGCCATAATTGCACCTCCTTACACAGAAGAGGTTGTTCATCATTCTATTTCCATTCTATGTTACAATTTGATTTTGGTTACATTGATTTTTTTTGATTTTTGTTGACTATTGCAGACTAAGAGAGTAATATATTATATGAACATATGAACAAGTAAGCATATGTTCATATAATATATTATGGAGGGAACTATGATTGAGGATAGGGTAAATGTGGAAAGCTGCAGTTGTTCCGTAATACATGAAGATGCCGTGTCAAGGGCAAGGGACAGCATGCCTGAAGAGGAGACTCTGTATGACCTGGCTGAGTTATTTAAGGTTTTCGGTGACACCACAAGAATAAAAATATTGTGTGCATTGTTTGAATCGGAGATGTGTGTATGTGATATAGCGGCACTATTGTCCATGAATCAGTCTGCAATATCCCATCAGCTCCGGGTTCTAAAGCAGGCAAGACTTGTGAAATATAGAAAAGAAGGCAAAGTAGTGTATTATTCTTTGGACGATGAACATGTAAAGCAGATATTCGACCAGGGCTTGGTGCATATAAAGGAAAGATAGCTTAAATTCGGTATGAGACGGAGGAAAAAATGTGAACAGAGAAAATATTTACACAGGGCATGGCTGAGTGGATTGTGCCGGCGGGATAGAGCCCGGCAAAAAATCCCCGGATGGGATTAAGAATTCACTGAAGCTGATACAAATAAGCATTGGTGCCGCACTTTTTGCAGTAGCTGTCTTGATGAAGCTTTCTTTAGCTGTAGAATTGACTATGTATTTGGCAGCATATGTTTTGGTCGGAGGAGAAGTACTCCTCAAATCAATTAGAAATATTTCAAGAGGACAAGTCTTTGATGAGAACTTCCTTATGAGTCTTGCAACAATTGGAGCATTTGCAATAGGGGAATACTCCGAAGGCGTTGCGGTAATGCTTTTTTATCAGGTAGGAGAGATGTTCCAGGATTTTGCGGTAGACCGTTCCAAAAGATCAATAAAAGAACTGATGAACATACGTCCTGATTATGCCAACTTGGTCTCCGAGGGAAAGCTGATACAAGTACCCCCGGAGGATGTGACTGTGGGTGCTTATATTATAGTAAAGCCCGGAGAAAAGGTTCCTCTGGACGGAAGAATAACAAAAGGCAGATCAATGCTGGATACTTCGGCTTTAACCGGAGAGTCCGTACCAAGGGAGGCAAATGTCGGGGATGAGATCCTGGCGGGTTTTATAAATAACAGCGGCGTTCTTACCGTTGAAGTGGGCAAGGAGTTTGGAGAATCTACGGTATCCAAGATTCTGGATATGGTACAGAACGCAAGCAATAAAAAATCCCAAACTGAAAACTTCATAACTAAGTTTGCAAGGTATTACACGCCTATAGTCGTGTTTTCCGCATTGGCTCTGGCATTTATTCCGCCTTTGGTGCTGCAGGGAGAAGCTTTCTCAGACTGGATTTATAGGGCATTGATATTCCTTGTTGTTTCATGTCCCTGCGCTTTGGTAATATCCATACCTCTGGGATTCTTCGGAGGTATCGGCGGAGCTTCAAGAAACGGAATACTTATAAAGGGCAGCAATTACCTTGAGGCACTAAATCAGGTGGATACTATTGTATTTGACAAAACCGGCACCCTGACAAAAGGAGTATTTAAAGTGACCGAGGTGAAGGCACTGAGAGGAATGACGGAAGAAGAGCTGCTGAAATATGCGGCATATGCTGAAGGCTACTCCGGCCATCCCATTGCATTATCAATAATTAAAGCGTATGGCAGCGAAGTAAGCAGCAGTGAAGTGTCAAACTACGAGGAAATCTCCGGTTATGGAGTAAAGGCAAAGGTTCTTGGGAAAAAAGTAGCGGCAGGAAATATAAAATTGATGCAGCAGTCGGGATTGACGGCAGAAAGCCCGGATATCGTTGGAACCCTTGTGCACATTGCCATAGATGAGGTTTATGCAGGATATATAGTCATTTCCGACGAGATTAAGGAGGATGCGGTAAAAGCAATCCGCCTTCTTAAAGATTCCGGTATAAAGAAAACAGTAATGCTAACAGGGGATGTCAGCACAGTAGGAGAGAAGGTAGGAGCAGTGCTGGAAATTGATGAAGTGCATTCAGAGCTCTTGCCCGATCAAAAAGTTGAAAGGCTGGAAAAAATAAAGAGCATGAAGCCCAATAGCAAAGTCGCATTTGTGGGAGACGGTATAAACGATGCACCTGTACTGGCAAGAGCTGATATTGGAATTGCAATGGGCGGTCTGGGGTCCGATGCGGCAATTGAAGCAGCGGACATAGTGATAATGACCGATGAACCATCCAAAATAGTAAGTGCAATAAGGATAGCAAAGAAAACCAGGAGGATAGTATTGCAAAATATTGTATTTGCAATGAGCGTCAAGTTGGTTGTGCTGCTTTTGGGCGCAGGGGGATTGGCAACCATGTGGGAAGCGGTATTTGCCGATGTAGGAGTTGCGTTGATAGCTGTGCTGAATGCCATAAGAGTACTGAACCTGAAGGAACCTGAAACGGGGACAATAATATAATGGTACTAGGGAGGAGTTAT
>JAQVFD010000096.1 GCA_028697435.1 Clostridiaceae bacterium | reverse complement strand
GATGTTGGACAAAATAGCCGGCATTATTGCCCCCATTGTTTGCCGTCTTCCATTTGAAATGCTGTATCCAACCGGAAAGGAGCAGAACAATGGAATCAGCAGGGCAGGTAAAATTGACAAATACTTCTATGAAGCTGATATTATTGCAGGAGATTTTCACTATCTAAGGCAGTATATGCCCGGTGGAATGCAGGGAAAAATGGTCGTTACCAATACTGTGACCGGTGAAGATATTGAGTGGCTTAAAAAATGTGGGATACGTACCTTGGTTACATCCACGCCGAATTTAGGGGGGCGTTCCTTTGGCACCAACGTTATTGAGGCGGTGCTGGTAGCTCTGATAGGCAAGAGTATTGATGATATAACCTCGGAGGATTACTTGGCTATGCTGAAGGATATAGACTTCAAACCACGGGTGGAGCAATTTGAAAATGGAGAATTGCATAAGGAAGCATATATTAGATAGACTGTTAATATTATAATATGAGGAAATCACCTGACGGTTTTCAGATTAATTTCAATACATTCGGAGGGAGTGCTATGAATAATGCAGCAATAGTAGTTTTTAAAAGAAGCACTCTCCCGAAAATATTGAAGTTTTTTGTTAAACCCCTTGTAAATCAAATTATAAATACCAATAATGAGGGAGACATCGTTAAGGTATATGTTATAGAATGTCCGGTTATGAAGTATGCCCCGGATAACATAAGGGTAGGGAAATCCCTCTACAGCTTGTGCATGGAGAACAATATCAGCTTCTTCATAGGAAAGAATATTGAATATTACCTGGAAAGCGGTCTTGAACATATAGAGAACCGAATAGGAAGGGGAGACCTTGATGAAATCAGAGGAATAAAAAGTTTGGCTGCTCTTATTAAGCTTTCCCTTGAGAGAAACTCTAATCTATTGAATAAAAACATGTGCTTTATTGGGAAGTCATATGGTTATGGTCATATAAGCGCAATGTTGGAGGAAGCATCAGGAGTTTTCATTTATGAACATGACGAAATGAATAATAACATTAAAAAGACAATTTTTGAAAAGCTTATGCTGGATAGGGGAATATCGGCGGTATTTACCAAGGATCTTGACAGAGCAATTACGCAATGCGAAATTATTGTAACCGATGGCAGTGTAAATTTAGAAGAATACAAAGGGAAGCTAAGCGGCAAAATATTGATTGGTAAAAGTACTATATCAGGGGATTTTTTTATTATTGAAAGTGTACTTTTATGGTATGAAAGGCTGGAAGGCTTCAGCAGAGATAACGGCATTATATGCCTTAACGATGAATTACTCGGGATACTGAAGCACTTTTACAGAGAAAAGAATACCATAGACTTTATAAGAAGATTCCCTTACATTATGTTGCATAAGGGATAGGAGCAAAAGCATGTTATTCTTTGCTTGTTTTGGTGACTTTTACTAATACTTGACATCATGAAAGCACTACATTATAATAGACGAATAAAGAAATAGAATGCTGTGGGATTTTGCACATTATGGATTTAATGTAAGAGGTTAGTGCAAAGCATATAGCATAAAAAAAATATTTAAGTACATATTATCATAAATAAAAATATTATAGGGGTTTCATTGTACTGGCTGGGGAACAAGCCAGATTTTATCTGTATAAGTAATTTTTATGAAACGGGAGGCAGGATACATTGGGTAAACAAAATATTCTAACAATAGAAGGTCTGGCTAAGCTTGAGGATGAATTAGATTTTTTGAAGAGCAAGAAAAGAGCTGAAATAGCGCTTAGAATAAAACAGGCACTAGCTTTTGGCGATATATCCGAAAACTCAGAATATGATGAAGCTAAAAATGAGCAGGCATTTATTGAAGGAAGGATAGTACAGATAGAGAATATTTTAAAAACTGCCAAGGTAATAGATGATGAGGATATCCAAACGGATATTGTGAGCGTAGGGTGTAAGGTCAACTTGAGAGATGTGGAATTGGGCGACGAGGTTGAATATTTAATTGGAGGTTCAGCGGAAGCAGACCCAATAAATCTTAAGATTTCAAACGAATCACCCGTGGGTAAAGCCTTAATCGGAAAGACTATAGGAAGCATTGTGGATATAGTTGTACCTGACGGTATAATAAAATATGAAATACTAAACATTAAAAAATAGGGGGAAATTAATATGGCTAATGATGAATTGAATCTGAATGAGATAATGAAAATCAGAAGGGAAAAGCTTGAACAGCTGAAGGCTATTGGACGTAACCCCTTTGAAATATTGAATTATGATCAGACCCATCATTCCAAAGATATCAAAGACAACTTCGAAGAAATGGAAGGCAAGGATGTATCCATAGCCGGAAGGATAATGTCTTTCAGAGACATGGGAAAAGCATCATTCTGTGATATACAGGACAGGCATGGAAAGATTCAGTCATACATAAAACAGGATGAACTGGGTGAAGAGGAGTATAAGATTTTTAAGACCTATGATATAGGAGATATAGTAGGTATCAAAGGTTTTGTATTCAAGACCAAGAGGGGTGAAATATCAGTACATGTTAAGCAGATAACTTTGCTGTGCAAGTCGCTGCAGCCATTACCGGAGAAATGGCACGGTCTTAAGGATACTGAAATAAGGTACAGACAGAGATATATAGACCTTATCGTAAATGAGGATGTAAGAGAAACATTCTACAAGAGAACGCAGATAATTAGTGCTGTAAGGGAATTCATGGATGCAAGGGATTTTATTGAAGTAGAGACTCCTATATTAGCAACGATTGCAAGCGGGGCCGCGGCGAGACCCTTTATCACCCACAGCAACGCACTGGATATAGAACTATATCTCAGGATTGCTACCGAGCTATATTTGAAGAGACTTATAGTCGGCGGATTTGAAAGAGTCTATGAAATGGGTAAGGACTTCAGAAATGAAGGTATAGATGTAAGACATAATCCTGAATTTACAATGATTGAGATGTACCAAGCCTATGCGGACTACAATGATATGATGGAGCTTACCGAAAGCTTGATAGCATATTGTGCAAAAAAGGTTCTTGGAACAACTAAGATAAACTATCAGGGAACTGAATTGGATCTGACGCCGCCTTGGAACAGAATGACTATGGTGGAAGCGGTCAAGAAATATTCCGGTGTTGATTTTAATGAGATTAAGACTGATGAAGAGGCAAGAGAAACAGCAAAGAAGCTTAAGGTACTGGATGAGCTAAAGAAGAAGCTTAAGGACTGCACTAAGGGCGATATATTAAATGCCGCCTTTGAAGTCTATGTTGAAGAGCATCTTATACAGCCTACCTTCATATTGGATTATCCGGTTGAGATATCGCCGCTTACTAAGAAGAAGAATGATGATCCTACTATGACAGAGAGGTTTGAAGCCTTTATATATGCAAGGGAGATTGCAAATGCCTATTCCGAGCTTAATGATCCTATTGACCAGAAGGAGAGATTTGAACAGCAGGCAAATGACAAGGAATTGGGAGATGATGAAGCATATGCAACGGATGACGATTTTGTCAACTCCCTTGAAATCGGAATGCCTCCTACAGGAGGACTAGGAATAGGAATAGACAGAATAATAATGTTCCTTACGGATTCTTATTCTATCAGGGATATAATACTGTTTCCGACAATGAAGCCTATTGTGAAGGATTGATAACAGTATAATGGAATAGTACAATGGAGCTTATTGGGATCCGGCTGGAGAATTTAGTTCTCCGACCGGATTTTTTAATATTCAAACAATCGTATTAAGAGAAATATTTCATAAGTGATAACAAGTGTGATATAATAGAAAAACATCCAGAATAAGCCAGCGGGGTTTCTCTGGTGCTGCCTGATAGCTATGAAAGGAGAATGACGATGGGAGAGATAGAAGAAAAACTTGTAAAATCATTAACCGGTGAAACAACAGAACTAATTCCCCATTTGCCGTATTTGCTTCAGGATCTGTGGGAGCTTGGATCAGACCCAAAAGAAATAATAGGGCTTATAAGAAAAAACATACAGAAGGTGGAGGATCTCAAAATACTTGATCTTGCTTGCGGTAAAGGAGCAGTAAGTGTGAAACTGGCAAAAGAATTGGGATGCCATGTGAATGGCATTGATATTATTCCTGAATTCATCAGTTATGCAAGGCAGAAAGCTTTCGAATTCGGAGTGCCGGATTTGTGCAGCTTCAGAGCCGAGGACATAAATATATCTGCTGCCAGGGAACGCGGGTATGATATTGTTATTATGGGCGCAGAAGGGGAAGTGCTGGGGAGTCAGGAGGAAGCAATTCAAAAGCTTAAGAATACAATTAAATCCGGCGGCTTTATCATCATTGATGACGCCTATGGCAGAGAGGGTGTATCCGGTAATTACTTATCCCGCGAACAATGGCTGAAGTTATTCGAAAATGAAGGAATTCAACTGATTGAGGAAAAGCTGGTCAAGGAAGATGAATTGTCTGATACAAATGATAAAAACAATAAATTCATAATTAACCGTGCAAATGAATTGAAAAATAAATACCCTGACAAGACTGCAATGTTCGACAGCTATGTCAATAGCCAGCTAGCGGAGTGTTATGAACTGGAAAATGATATTATTTGCGTTACGTGGCTGTTGAAGAAAAACTCATAAGAAGGGAATAATCCATGGGTAAGAAAATCCATACATTAGGTTGCTGCGGCGTTGATTTTGATAACAAACATTCTTTATTGGGCTTTAGTATTTTGTAAAGAGGTGGGGAGAAAATGATTAGCATTGAAAAAATATTGGCCATTGGAAAGGAAGACTTGCCTGAATTCTCAAAAACTCTGGAGGCAGAAGACATAGCAAAGCTTGTGAGGTATTTAACCGAGAAAGATGATAAGCTCAGGTATAACTCGCTGCTTCTGCTGGAATATCGTTCAGAAGAACATGACGACGTATATCCCTTCTGGAATACATTCTGTGAAAAACTAAAAAGCTCCAACTCATATCATAGAAGTATAGGGTTAATGCTTATGGCTGATAATGCGAAATGGGATAAGGAAAACAGGTTCGATGGGGCAATAGATGACTATCTGAAGATTTTGAATGATGAAAAGCTTATTACAGTACGCCAGTGTATTCAAGCATTAAGCAAAATAATTCATTATAAAACCCATTTGCATGATAAAATTGCTAATGAGCTAATGTCTATAAATATTATGGATATTAAACCTACTATGAGAAAACTGATATTGCTTGATATACTTAATATCCTTGTATTAATCCGAAAACACCGGACTTCGGAGGAAATTGACAGTTATATATCCAAAACGCTTACAGGTGAATTGCTTGACAAGAAATCAAAAAAGCAAATAGAATTGATGTTGTAGATAATTTTTATTTGTTTGCTTTCCATTATCATGTTATATTAATATGGAATTCTATGGTTTTCTGCGGGGGGGGAATTTATTTTGACTAATCAGACAAGAGCAGATTTAATGCTGTTTGTGGTTACGGTTTTCTGGGGATCATCATATATGCTTACAAAACTTGCTCTTGATGTACTTGAGCCTTTTAATCTGACGGCATTACGTTTCATAATTGCCTTTGTTATATCTGCTCTTATATTCCTGAAGAAGATTATGAAGGCAGATATAAGAACAATAAAATATTCTTTGATTCTTGCGGTAATACTGGTCGGGATGTTCATATCAATGTCCTATGGTTTGAAATATACTACTGCATCAAATGCAGGCTTTCTGATAAGCCTTGCCGTAATTATCATACCGATACTCTCATATGTATTTTTGAAGCAGAAGATTGAGAAAGGAGTATTGATAGGAGTATGCGTAGCTCCCATAGGTATCGCGCTATTGACATTGAATTCACAATTAAGGGTTAGCGGTGGGGACCTTCTATGCATATTATGCGCAGTTCTTTCCGCTGCACATGTTGTGGCAATGGGGGTTTTTACAAAAAAGGTAGATTCGATTTCCCTGGGCATTTTGCAGCTTGGATTTGCGGGATTATTAAGCATAGTGTTTTCAATATTTACAGAGACAGTGAGGCTTCCCAGCACAACAGTTTCATGGGGCGCTACATTAGTTCTCAGCATATTGTGCACCGCATTTGGATATATAGTACAAGCATCGGCACAACAGTATACCAGCGCTACCCATGCAGGGCTTATTTTCTCTTTAGAGCCGGTTTTTTCTGCAATATTAGGCTTTATGTTTCTTAAAGAGATATTACCTATGAGAGGGTATCTGGGAGCGGCGATTCTTTTGCTTAGTGTCTTGATTGCAGAGATAGGCTTTAAACAAAAGGAGGAAAATGCAGAAGAGGTTAATATATGACAGCAAAACAAGTCAAGAAATAAACGATCATAATTGATATCCTCTAAATGGAGGTGAAATCATGGAAAACTGGGAAAAGATTAAAGCAGTTCAGCGTATGCAAAGCTATATTGAAGAGCATCTGACGGAATCGATTACACTGAGTGATCTGGCAAAAACTGCGGGGTATTCACCCTGGCATTCTGAAAGGGTTTTTAAGGAGCTTATTGGCAAGACACCCTTTGAGTATATCCGAGCTTTGAGGTTGTCTCAAGCGGCAATCAAGCTTAAGGAGGGAAATGCAAGGGTAATAGATGTAGCTTTTGATTTTGTGTTTGACTCCCACGAAGGCTTTACCAGAGCTTTTTCCAAGCAATTTGGCGTGACTCCGAAATACTACAGTAAAAATACGCCGGATATCAAGTTTTTTATGCCTGAGCATATCCGTGATTATTATCTCAAAAAACAAAAAGGAGAGGATAATATGTGTAAGAACCCAAATACCAACACCATTTTTGTACAGGTGATCGATCGACCTGCAAGAAAGCTCATACTCAAACGTGGAATTAAAGCAACGCATTATTTTGAATACTGCGAAGAAGTTGGATGTGATGTGTGGAATGTACTGTCCGGAATCAAGGAAGCCATTTATGAGCCTATAGGATTGTGGCTGCCTGATAACTTGCGCAGTTCAGGTACGTCAGCTTATGCACAGGGTGTTGAAGTGCCTGCAGACTATGCGGGTAAGGTACCGGAAGGTTATGAATTGATTGACCTTGCTCCTTGCAAGATGATGGTATTCCAGGGACAGCCTTTTGATGAGGAGAAATTCGAGGAAGCAATAGGGGACCTGTGGGAAGTTATGAAGAAGTATAATCCGGAGCTTTACGGATTTAAGTGGGCTGATGAGGACGGACCGAGGTTCCAGCTTGCACCGGTGGGCTACAGGGGATATATTGAAGCAAGACCGGTAAGACAATTAAATGTGTAAGAACAAAGGCGGCTGCGGCCGCATTTGAAGCCCATGAGACATATCCTTCGGAAATTTTGGCACGGGCAGTTATATCAAGGCTTATTATTGTATAGGAAAGTTATACTTTCCTATAC